>JAKSDM010000279.1 GCA_022360135.1 Pseudanabaenales cyanobacterium
AGGGCTCGGGCGATCGCCAGACGCTGTCGCTGTCCACCCGAAAGCAAAACCCCGCGATCGCCAATCTGGGTCGCCAACCCATCGGGCAGGCGAGTAATAAATTCATAGGCATTGGCGCGTTTAGCAGCCTCAATCACTTCCTCTTCAGTCGCGTCAGATCGACCATATGTGAGGTTGTCACGAACCGACGCATTAAACAAAAAAGTATCTTGACTGACGACCCCCAACCGTTTTCTAAAGCTAACGATGTTAAACTGCCGTAAGTCAATCCCATCAATTTCTATACAGCCTTCGGCGGGATCGTAGAAGCGGGGCAACAGATCCGCCATGGTGGATTTACCAGCCCCAGAAGCCCCCACCAGCGCTAACGTTGTTCCCTTTGGCAGGTAGAGATCGACCTGATCTAAAACCCTCTCATGATGCCCCGGATAGTGAAAGGAAATCTGCTTGAAATGAATGCCTTCCTTTAACTCCTTGAAGAGAGTGTTTCCCGACACCATAAACGGTTTGTTGTCATACCTGAGGAAATCACTGATAATTTTGACGCTGGCGGAGGTATTGGCGAACTGGCTACGATTCGTGTTGAGTTGCCCAATGAAGGGCAACATGCGGAACAAAACCAACAAATAAGCCAGCAGAATTGACGAGAGCTCCTGCAATTGATTGACAAACACAACTCGACTCACCAGCACAATGCCGATTAAGGCGAGAATGCTCAGCATCTCATTTAAGGGGGTAATACTGGCGAAAACTGACTGGGATCTAAACTCAGCCTTCTCACGATCGCGAATCAAGCCCTCAACAATCTGATACTCTTGGTCCTCATTTCCAGTCGCCTTAACCAATCGGATGCCGCTTAAGATTTCCACAATTCTTGAGGAGTAAGCTCTGGATAGTTGAGAGAGCAGCTCACCAAAGGCTTTAGCCTGCCTGACTGCAATTTGATTAGCCAATGCGACCGCACCTAACAACACCGTTGAAACAACTGTTAATTGCCATGAAATGGATAGCAAAATGCCCAAAAAAACTAATATTGTAATTATAGCGATGGCAATTCTGGTCAGCGTTCTAATCGCAATTGTTGTCCGATTAGCTTCTACATTCAAATGGTTAATTAAATCTCCAACCTTAACCTTCGAGTAATAATCCAAATCGACATCAAGCAATAATCTCAGCCCTTGTTTTCTTAAATTGGCTGTAAATCTTCGGCTCAAAGTGCTAGAGGTTAAAGCACTGGAATAGGTCGCCAAATTTTTGAGGGCGATAGCCAGCACAACCGCTCCCGCCATTGCCATCGCCCGGTAATTATCCGGCACCCCATCAAATAAGCCCAGAAACTTTTGAAGAATAGGCGGGGTTCCAGACGCCGCCTGGATATTATGTCCTAAAAATTCCAAAAAAATGGGCACAAGGAGCGCCGTGCTTATGCCATTAAATAGAGCGCCTGAAAACCCAAGCAAGATCGTCAAAATGACCCATAAAGGATATTTCAGAAGAGAACTGAGCAGTAGCTGATTAGAATACATTTAGGCTTTTTGATTACGAAAAGCAATTGCCTAGGCCAAGAATGCTTCAAGCGAAGTAAAAGTATTTAATTATCAGCAAGTGTGAGCTTGATATTGCATCTAATCGATTTCGTCTTTGTAAGCATTAAAAATATCTCTTAAGACAATGCACTCCAAGCTTTGACCTTTAAAGCTCAGCAAATACACTTGAGAGGAGAGCAGCCATCGCATCAATACTATAGTGTTTAACGCACCTTTTTCTGGCTTCTAAACCGCGTGTATTTGCGTCGTCTAAGTGTTGAAAGATCCATTGAATTTCTGTCGCAATCTGACTTGGCGAGCCAGGCTCAACTAGAAAACCGGTATTTCCTAGAATCTCTGGAATATCTCCCACCCTAGTTGCTAGGATAGGCTTGGCCATGGCCATGCCATCCGTCAGTTTTAACGGAAATTGGGCTTGTGCTGCAGGGGCATTCTGTTGGGGGACAACAACGATGTGGGCGGCGGCAATCACATCAGGCATGACTGAGTAAGAAAATTTTGGTAACTGGATAATCCAGCGCCCCCATTTTTGCATCAGTCTATCATCATAATCATCATAGGGGCTGCCGCCAACGATCACCAGTTTCAGGTCGGGTTCATTCAGCTGATCCAGCGCCGCTAAAACGTCTTCTAACCCTTTGTATGGGCGGGGAGCCCCCGGGAACATAAGGACTCGATAATCAGAGAGGCCGTACCGGCGTCTACTGGATTCAGGGTCATACCGACTTGGGTCGAATAGGGTAATGTCTTTACCATTGGGGATGTATACCCCGCCAAAGCGCTTTTTCAGAAATTGGCTGTGCAGGGTGGTGCAATCAGCCCAGGCAACCCACTTTTCAATCCATGACAAGTAAAGCGGATAATCGGGATTGCGCAATGCTCCATCCCGCCTTAGCAAGTCTCTGGCTAACTGTTGAAACGATGGGCGGTATCGCCAGCGATCGCCGCCATGCCAACTTAATTCCCAGTCATCAATATCTAATAGGAGAGGCCGTTTGGTCCTAAGCTTGTCAATTAAAGCGAGACCATAACTACTGGGCTTTAGCTTATAGGCATAAACAATATCTCCATCAATCTTGGCTAGAAGTTGTTGAGCAGATTTAAAGAATTTGGGATAATGCCCGCCTGCTAACACTGTGACAGGGAAATCAAATGAGGTGCTAATGGGGGTTTGATCATGACTAAAGCCCAGAATCTCGACTTCATAGCCAAGTTGGCTAAGCGCTTGCGCCAGTAAAAAAGGACGGACAGCTCCCCCCCATCTGCCAGCGCCGCTTTGGGATAAGTCACTGACAATGATAGAAATTTTCTGATTATCTTTTACACCCATTAATTCATCTTTGATTTCCCATTTAATCCAGATTGAGAAGCTCACAGTGACCGAAATTTCTTCTTTCAGCCGGAGCATTGTAGGTTGGAGGGGGAGGAATCTCCTAAATACTGAACAAATTGAAATTCATCATCTAACTGAATATTGTTACAGTTATTCAAATAACCATGGGTTTTCTGGTCCTAAGCCCTTTATGATTTCTTCAAACTTTATCTAGAGAGTTCGGTGATCACTTCTTCAAACCCTTACAAAGGCATCTGTGGGCGCACTCAACCAGGTTAGGCCCGCGAGGCGCCTAGATATTGATTACTTTGAACACTATCTACTAGCTAGGGGGCGATTCTAAGATTAGAGTTCCCAAATCTCCTTTGCGGAAGTCAGTGAGTATTCGCCGCGCCATTCGTTCAATATTCCCTTGTTGATGCAGTTCAGCTAGGTTAACTAGATAGGATTCTCCAGTTTGCCCCTGGGGGTTGAGTCGATAGCGATCGCTCAAAGCTTGGGATGCGCCTCTATTTTTAGCATTTCCATCCAGCGCCTGAATCAGATCCACAAAAGCAGCAGCGACCCGCTGATTATCATAGGCCGCTTCGCCAATATCATCACAAATTGCTAACTTGAGGGCGGCGTCTTGATCTTTCAATTGGGAGGGCAAGACACCCGGCGCATCTAATAACTCTAGCTGATCTGATATTCGCACCCAGCGCAGCTGACGAGTCACCCCAGGTCGTCGCGCACTTTCGACTGCCCGACGCTTTAGCAATCGGTTAATCAAGGCCGACTTGCCTACATTCGGGAAACCCAGAACAACCACTCTAACCGGCCGGGGGCGCATGCCGCGATCGCATCGCCGCTGGTTTATCGCCGCTCCTACTACTTGCGTCGCCTTAGCCACTGCAACCACACCTTGGCCTTGCTGAGCGTTGGTGAAGTAAGGGGTTTCTTTTTGAGCCTTGAACCAGGTTTCCCACTTCTCCTTTGCCCGAGGCGGAATCATATCTACCCGGTTCAGCACCAAAATCCGTCCCTTATTGCCGATCCACCGACCCATCTGGGGATGATGGGTCGCCAACGGAATCCGGGCGTCCCGCACTTCCAAAACCGCATCAACCCGCTTAAGCTGCTCAACCAGAGCCTTCTCAGCCTTGGCGATATGACCGGGATACCACTGGATGGCTGGAGACATAAGGGAGGGTTAGGGCACAACCAACACTGGACAAGGGGCCAGGTTGATCACACGATTGCTAACGCTGTCGGCTCGGCTGTCTTCAATTAAACCCAGGCCCCGGCAACCCATCACAATTAGATCAGCGCCAATATCATCGGCGACATCGCAGATGACAAAGGCGGGTTGCCCCTGCCGTTCCATAACTTCACTCTCAATCCCCTGTTCAGAAAACAGGGTTTGAGCCTTGGTAAGCAGATTGGCGACTACGTCTGGAGAAGCTTGGGCAGAATGAGCGTCGGCGCTTTCGGCGTCGGCTGTCTCGATCACCGATAACAGAGTTAATCGGCTGCCAAAGGTTTTGACCAGAGTGATAGCGACAGAAGCTGCCTGCTGCGCCTCTGGACTCATATCAATGGGAAATAGAACCGTCTTAAACATGCCTTATCTGTTAAGGAACTCAGACTCCGGTAGAATATTGACGACTAGGTATATTAACCTAGCAAAATCCCCTTTTACATTTCACCTCCTAGACCTCTAGTCTAGAGCACACATGGATGGCTAGTCAGGGTCTAGATGAGCTGGAAACAAAATGTATAAACGCAGTCAGGAGGTTTAGTCACCGTGGCGAAAAAAACTCTAGCAGGCTTATCGGCGGCCGATATTGCTGGCAAGTGTGTACTGGTTCGAGCCGACTTTAATGTTCCCCTGGATGATCAAGGAGCGATCACCGATGATACCCGGATTCGAGCCGCTCTACCGACTATCCAAGATTTGACCGGCAAGGGGGCTAAGGTAATTTTGACCAGTCACTTTGGCCGTCCCAAGGGCAAAGTCGTTGAGAGTATGCGGCTAACGCCTGTGGCTAAGCGTCTTTCCGAAGTGCTGGGCCAGGCGGTGGTTAAATGCGACGATTGCATTGGCGATCAGGTGGCGGCGACTGTGGGCGCCCTTCAGAATGGTCAGGTCGCCCTGTTGGAAAATGTTCGCTTCCATGCCGAAGAGGAGAAGAATGATCCCGAGTTTGCCAAACAATTAGCTGCCATCGCCGATATTTTCGTCAATGATGCCTTTGGCTCCGCTCACCGAGCCCATGCCTCTACCGCAGGGGTGACGAAGCACCTCAAGCCTTCAGTGGCGGGTTTCCTAATTGAAAAAGAACTGAAATACCTCCAAAGTGCGATTGAGAATCCGCAACGTCCGCTGGCTGCGATCATTGGCGGCTCCAAGGTTTCTAGCAAAATTGGCGTGATCGAAACCCTGTTGGAGAAGGTGGATAAACTGCTGATCGGCGGCGGCATGATCTTTACCTTTTACAAGGCGCGGGGACTCAGCGTGGGTAACTCTCTGGTGGAAGATGACAAACTGGAATTGGCCAAGTCTCTGGAAGCCAAGGCGAAGGAAAAGGGGGTAGATTTGCTGCTGCCGACGGATGTCGTGGTGGCTGACAACTTCGCAGCCGACGCCAATGCTCAGACCGTCAGCATTGAGGCTATCCCCGATGGTTGGATGGGGTTAGACATTGGTCCCGATTCGGTCAAAGTCTTCCAGGAGGCGCTGAGTGACTGTAAGGCTGTGATTTGGAATGGTCCAATGGGGGTATTTGAGTTTGACAAATTCGCCCCAGGGACGGAAGCGATCGCCCACACTCTGGCGGGCCTAACTGGCAAAGGAGCCACCACCATCATTGGCGGCGGTGACTCGGTCGCCGCCGTTGAAAAAGTCGGCGTCGCTAGTCAAATGAGCCACATCTCAACCGGCGGCGGCGCCAGCTTGGAACTGTTGGAAGGCAAAGAGTTGCCAGGTATTGCTGCGTTGGATGAAGCATAGTTTTCCAAGTCCCTGATCCTGAGTCTCCAATGACCCGCAATTCTCAACTCTGTCAACTGATTGCTCAGCAAATTGATCAAAGCCCACAGCAGCGGATTACCTTTGCTGAGTATATGGATTGGGTGCTGTATCATCCTCAGCACGGTTACTACATGAACAGAGACAGTGGCATTGGACCCAGGGGAGACTTCATCACCTCACCGCACCTGGGCCATGATTTTGGTGAGTTGCTGGCGGAGCAGCTGGCGGATATGTGGGTCGTCTTAGGTCGGCCTGCGCCGTTTGCCCTGGTGGAAATGGGGGCGGGCCAGGGGCTAGTGGCCACAGATGTCCTGGGATATCTGCAGCAGCGACATCCTGACTGTTTCCAGGCAGTGGAGTATATCATTGTTGAAAAATCAACCGCTCTAGTGAATGAACAGAAGCAGCGGCTGCAACGCTGGTTAGAGGCAGGCGTAGGGTTACAGTGGCGATCGCTGGATCATATTCCGCCCAACTCGATTGTCGGCTGCTGCTTCTCGAATGAGCTGGTGGATGCATTTCCTGTCCATCAGGTGGTGCTGACTGAAGCTGGGTTGCAGGAGATCTATGTCGCTTGCCTAGCCAGGAAAGAGCAAGCAGAGGGTGGGGAGAAGAATGTGGCGGCGACTCCTCAACTCTTGCGGTTTAAAGAAATGGTGGGGGAACTCTCGACCCCTAAATTGGCTGAGTATTTCGAAGGGTTGGGGATTGATCTGCAAATCGGAGCCTACCCGCAAGGCTATCGAACAGAAGTAAATCTGGCGGCGTTTGATTGGCTGAAGACCGTGATTCAAAAATTGCAGCGAGGGTACTTACTGACCATTGACTATGGTTATCCAGCTCAGCGCTATTACAGTCCGGCTCGGTCTCAGGGAACGCTGCAGTGCTATTATCGCCATACTCACCACGATCACCCCTATGAGCATGTTGGATATCAGGATTTAACCGCTCATGTCAACTTTACGGCGTTGGAGCGCTGGGGTGAACTGTGGGATTTGGAAACCGTGGGATTTACCCAGCAAGGCATGTTTTTGATGGCCTTAGGTTTGGGCGATCGCCTCTCCGCTATCTCCCAAATTACTCAAGCCGACCCCTCAACCCTGCAAGGGGCGCTGCGTCGTCG
>JAKSDM010001717.1 GCA_022360135.1 Pseudanabaenales cyanobacterium
GAATGCCTATAATCTGATTGCAACGCGACAATGGATGCTGGTTGTGCCGCGATCGCAAGAGAGTTACCAAGAGATTTCCGTTAACTCCCTAGGATTCGCCGGTTCTCTCTTGGTGCGCAACATCGAGCAGATGCAGTTGCTAAAAGACATTGGCCCAATGAACCTACTGAAAAGCGTAGCGCTTCCCATAGATTGAGCAAACGATTTGAAAAGTAGGGGAAGCAGGGGCTGTGGACAGAGCAGGAGAGGATGCTCGAAAAGCAGAGGCGGCAGAGGAAAAGTTTTAGCTCTGCCGGGTAGACAAGCTATAGCTTCAATACGGTTCGGTTAACGATTTTTGGAGATCCCAATGTATGTAGAGACGTTGCATGCAACGTCATCTACATGCAAAATATCGGATTTATCCGAACAGGACTAGATAAGGCGTTGTAATACGGTGCATTACAGCGTAAGTTTATTAACCAGCACTTAAGTGAGTAGCGAAAAAATGCGGAGAAAATTGAGCAGTCAAGAATAATGGTGGGGTATTGACTCCCAGCAATACAGATTCAATGCAACGGAATTGCTATGAGCAAACCAGCCTCAACTCTGTTTAAGAAGACGCCATTGCGCGTAGTTCTCCTGACGCCCTTTATTCTGCAAATTTTTGCGGCGGTAGGGTTAACTGGATGGATCTCACTGCGCAATAGCCAAAAGGCGATCAAGGATCTGGCCTTCCAGCTGCAAGCCGAAATCAGCACTCGGATTGATCAACACCTCAAAACTTACCTGGACGTTCCCCACACCGTCAATCAGATTAATGCCGATGCAATCCGGCTGGGTTTGTTGGATGTTGAAGATTTCCCTTTGCTGGAACATCACTTTTGGCGACAGCTGCAATTGTTTGAGTCGGTCAGCTACATTCAGTTCGGCAGCAAACAAGGAGAATTTATTGGCGCTGAACGATTGGGGGATGAGGTCTTCACCTTTGAGGTCAAGGATGAGACCACTGGCGACGATAAATATGTTTACGCGGCAGATGGCCAGGGAAACCGGACTGCTGAGCAAGTGGGCGTCAGTGAAAACTATGACCCCAGGCGCCGACCTTGGTATATAGCTGCAAAGCAAGCCGATAGAACTACTTGGAGTCAGATTTATCAATTCTCTAGCAATGCAGCTGTTCGGCTTGGCGTTACGGCTGTCTCGCCGTTTTACGACAATACCGGTAATTTCCTAGGAATCTTAGGCGCCGATATTGTGCTGTCGCACCTGAGTGATTTCCTGAAAACTTTGGAGATTGGTCAGTCTGGTCAGACTTTCATTATCGAACGGGATGGCTTATTGGTGGCCAGTTCGACCCTATATGAATCCTCTCTGATTATCCAGGGAGAGGCGATGAGACTGAACGCTGTAAAAAGTTCTGATGATTTAGTCAGCTTCACAGCTCAGCATCTGATAAAGCAGTTTGATGAGTTCGAGGCCGTCAGCGACAGCCAACAACTTGAATTTAAGCTAGAGGGGCAGCGGCATTTCGTTCAAATTGCTCCCTTACAGGATGGTCGAGGTATTGATTGGTTGATTGTGGTGGTGGTTCCAGAAGCTGATTTTATGGCGCAAATCAATGCCAATACTCGCACCACTATTTTGCTCTGCTTGGGAGCTCTCAGCCTGGCTACTCTGTTAGGGATCTTTACCTCCCGTTGGATTACTCAACCAATTCTCCAATTAAGTACTGCCAGTCAGGCGATCGCCAGCGGCAAACTCGAACAACAGGTAAATGTGAAAGGAATTAATGAATTAGAAGATTTATCCCAGTCTTTTAATCAGATGGCAAGGCAGTTAAAAGCATCGTTTACCGCCCTCGAAAAAAACAATGAAGCGTTAGAAATTCGGGTTGAGGAACGAACCGCCGAATTGAAGCAAGCAAAAGAGTCTGCTGATGCGGCTAATTACGCCAAAAGTGAATTTCTAGCTAACATGAGCCATGAACTTCGCACTCCCCTCAACGGTATTCTGGGCTATGCTCAAATCCTGCAACGGGATAAGATGTCTACCCCCAAGCAAAAAGATGGTCTTGGCATTATTCAACAGTGCGGCTCCCACTTACTGACCCTGATTAACGATATTTTAGACATCTCAAAAATTGAAGCGCAGAAATTAGATCTGTACCCCACTGACTTTCATTTTGCTTTCTTCCTCAAGGGGATTGCAGAAATCTGTCGGATCCGAGCCGAACAGAAGGAAATTGAATTCACCTATCAAATCCTGACTCAACTTCCCACAGCAATCCATGCGGATGAAAAACGCCTGCGGCAGATTTTAATCAATCTCTTGGGCAATGCGATCAAATTTACGGACTTGGGCGGCGTTACTTTGAAAGTAGGCGCGGTTGGTGAGCCGCCTTCACCTGAAGAGAGAGATTGGAAGATTCGTTTCCAAATCGAAGACACGGGTGTCGGCATGACCCCAGAGCAATTAGAGAAGATATTTTTACCCTTTGAGCAGGTGGGAGCGCGCGATCGCAAGACAGACGGCGCCGGACTTGGACTGGCTATCAGCCGCAAAATTGTCCGCATGATGGGGAGTGAAATCAAGGTTGAAAGTACGCCAGTCAAGGGCAGCAAGTTTTGGTTCGATGTAGATTTACTGGAATCCTTAACCTGGATTGAGCCAGCGCCCCGTACAGCCGCCCAAAACGTCATTGGCTATGAAGGCAGGAAGCTGAAAATCCTGGTGGTTGATGATCGCCGAGAAAATCACGCCATTCTGACTCAATTTTTGGAGCCGATTGGATTTGAACTGATAGCGGCGGCGGATGGAGTAGAGGGGCTTGAACAAGCGATTCAGGGTCAACCCGATATGATTATTACGGATCTACTTATGCCTATGATAGATGGCTATGAGATGACACGACGGTTGAGAGCATTACCTGCATTTCAAGATACAGTGATTATCGCCTCCTCAGCCAGCGTATTTAATTTTGATCGACAGAAAAGTCAAGACGCAGGCTGTGATGATTTTCTGCCTAAACCCGTCCAAGCGGAGGAGTTATTCAAGCAATTGCAGGATTATTTAGCTTTAAATTGGGTTTATGACGTTGTGGATGGAACCGAACCCCCTAAAAACTTTGATCAATGCTCACCGATTGTGACGCCATCCCCTGAAGAACTGACATCGCTGTATGAAGCAGCCCAGATTGGCTATATAGAAGGTATTAAGCAAGAAGCCGTTCGACTCAAGCAGCTCGTTTCTGACTATGCCGCGTTCGCTGACAAGATCTTGGCATTGGCTGAAACATTTGAATATGAAGCAGTCTTGGATTTAGTTGAACCTCACATGTCAGATATATCAGAAAAGCAGCCCTGAAAACTGTGAATTAGTCGACAGACCTCTACCCCATCAGCCTGGTTGAGCAAGCGCTATGGAAACAGACAAAAAAGGCCAAATTTTGATCGTCGATGATCAGCCCGAAAACCTCAAAGTCCTATCCGATTTTTTAATTGAGTCCGGCTTTGAAGTGCTGGTTGCCAAAGCGGGTGAGAAAGCGATTAAACAGCTGCAAAAAGTCTCGCCAGATCTGATTTTGTTGGATGTGATGATGCCAGGGATAGATGGGTTTGAAACCTGTCGTCGATTAAAAGCATCAGAGACGACCAAAGAGATACCCGTCATTTTTATGACCGTTCTTTCCGAGCCGGTGGATAAAGTTAAAGGGTTTACCCTTGGAGGCGCAGACTATATCACCAAGCCTTTCCAGCAGGAGGAGGTATTAGTCCGTCTAGAAAGTCAACTCTCCTACGTGAAACTGAAAAGGCAATTACAGCTGCAAAACGAACAGTTAAAGCAGGAGAATCGGGCGCGTGAACTGGCGCTGCATGAACGCCAGCAGGCGGAAGCAGCCCTGCTACAGAGTGAGGAGCGGCTGCGGCGTTTCTTTGAAGCCACCTCGGAAGCCGTTTTAATACATGAAAAGGGAGTCATTCTGGATGCTAATCGAGCAGCGGAAACACTACTGGGTTACTCAGTCACTGAACTCATCGGCAAACATTTGCTGGAAATTGCAGCTGCAGAAAGCCATGCTTTAATTCGCCAGAGATTGCGATCGCTGGTTGATTATCCACCGACTGAAGCTGTGGGGCTGAGAAAAGATGGTAGTACTTTCATCACCGAATTCTCGGCCAGAGATATTTCTTATCAAGGGCGATCGGCGCGAGTCCTAGGGATTCGCGACATTACCCAAGCTAAGCAAGCCAAGGATGCGCTGCGATTAATCGTCGAGGGAACCGCCTCTAAAACGGGCGATGACTTCTTCCGCGCCTGCGTCCGATATTTGGCTGAGGTGCTGCAAGTTCGCTATGCTCTGGTGACTGAGTTTGCCAATCAGACAAAAACTCGAGTCCGGACTTTAGCCTACTGGCAAGGCGAAGATTTCGTCAACAACTTTGAGTATGATTTAGCAGACACTCCCTGTGCGGATGTCTTGAGTGGAAAGACCTCTTTCTATCCTGAGGGAGTTCAGGCGCGATTCCCTAAGGATCAAGATTTAGTCGATTTAGGCGCTCAGAGTTTCTTGGGCATTCCCCTAAAAGACTCTGGAGGTAATATTCTAGGCCATTTGGCAGTGATGAATACCCAGCCAATGGCGCTTGATTCCCATAAAGAGTCAATTTTGAAGATTTTTGCCGCCCGAGCCGGCGCTGAATTGGAGCGTAAACTGGCTGAAGATGCCTTGCAACAGGCGAAGGAAGCGGCCGAAGTGGCCAATCGCGCCAAAAGCGACTTTCTTTCCAAGATGAGCCATGAACTGCGCACCCCCCTCAATGCCATTCTGGGCTTTACCCAACAGATGAGTAGCGACGCATTACTCAGTCCTGAATATCAAGAATATTTGGGAATCATTAACCGTAGCGGTGAGCACCTGCTAGCGTTAATTAATGATGTGCTGGAAATGTCTCGCATCGAATCAGGTCAAATAACTCTGTTTGAAACTGACTTTGACTTCCACCGTTTGCTCCAGAGCCTGCAGGAAATGTTGCAGCTTAAAACGGAATCCAAGGGTTTACAACTCATCTTCGATCGAGCCCACAACGTTCCCCAATACGTAAGAACCGATGAAGGTAAATTGCGGCAAGTGTTGATCAATCTCCTCGGTAATGCGATCAAATTTACTGAAAAGGGAAGTATCATACTACGCGTCAGCACACCCTATACTCCACACTCCAAATCCCACACTCTGCACTTCGAAGTGGAAGATACTGGCCCCGGCATTACATCTGAGGAGATGAAAACCTTGTTCAATGCCTTTGCTCAAGGCCAAAAAGCGCGGCGATCGCAAGAAGGAACCGGCTTAGGATTACCGATTAGTCGAGAGTTTGTGAAACTGATGAATGGAGACATTAGCGTCAGCAGTAGCTTGAATCAGGGAACTATTTTTAAGTTTGATATCCAAGTTCATGCCGTTCAGCCGCCAGAGATGCAGACAACCCAGCAAACTCGAAAAGTGATTGGACTTGCCCCCGACCAGCCTGAGTATCGCATTCTGGTCGTGGAAGATAACCAAGTAAGTCGACTGCTGCTGGTTAAACTGTTGTCATCGGTAGGTTTTCAGGTGTGTGAAGCAGTCAATGGCAAGGAATCTGTCGCCCTATGGGAGAACTGGCGCCCCCATCTGATCTGGATGGATATGCAGATGCCTGTAATGGATGGGTATGAGGCGACAAGGCGAATTAAAGCGGGGGAGGAGAGCGAGCGACCTCAACCCCACATCCTATCCCCAATCGTTATCGCCCTAACCGCCGCTGCTTTTGAAGAAGACCGTGCAAAAGTTTTGTCAGCTGGCTGCGATGACTTTGTGAGTAAACCTTTTCGGCGGGAGGTCATCCTTGACAAGATGGCTGAATACTTAGACGTTCGCTACGTTTACCAATAGTTCTGGCAATAGTTCTGGCAAAATTCTGGGTTGTATTGGCTCTCCCTATCGCCAGTGCTTCCCTACCTACACCCTATACCCCACACCTTATCTTCAGCCAAAAGATGCTGTAAAAAGCCAAGTTCCAGATGGAGAAGCAACCATACGGAGAATTGTACGTCAGAGAAATTAGATTAACTTCAAGTGATTGGAATCAAACAAGGGTGTCTCAGCGTTGAAACCGACACGTTAGTTTAAGTAGTCTAAAATGCCTCTGAATAATAAGCAAGAAGTCCTAAAGCTGAATGGCTTAATTGGAAGACATCATCGAATTGTCAGTTTTGCAACTTGGCTCGGAGATTTTTGGCCCCATATTTTCCATGTCAGTGGCGCTATTCTACTAGCCGTTTCCGCCGGATTAGCCATCTATAATACAGACGAATGGTCTTGGGAATCTAGTTATTCGATTATTTTAATTGTTGGTGGATTGCTTAGTTTAATTGGCGCTTTTGGAGGTTTCAGCCAACAATCAACTGTAACCGGATTGCTCCAAAAAGTATCGGAGTCTCGAAGCCAATTAAATCAGGTGAATAAATTATATAATCGGAACTTGCACTACCAACTCGCTGTTTTATCACAAGAGCTTGGCTACAGAGAAACTGAGGTCATCAGTGTTTACAAGTATCTTGGCGACGATCGCAATGAGGGTGAGCCAGTTGAAGATCATTCAGTTGGAAAATTTCGCAGAATTGGCCTTTATTCTAAGAATCCTTTTCTCCAAGAAGGCGTTGACAAAACAATTAAATGTAGTCAAAATCTTGGATTTATTTCCTATGCATGGGAAAAGGGAGAAATCTTCAAAGAAGATGCACCAGACCCAGACACAGAGTCAGAAAAATATTGGGCATGGTTGCACAGCAACTTGAATATAGACAAGGATGCTGGAAAGAATTTCATGATCCAGCAAAGTCGCAGTTTTGCAGCTTTTGGCATTTCTTATCCGACTATAGGGCAAGCAGGTGTCATTGTTTTTGAAAGCAAAAAACCAGTCGAAGTGATTGATCATGAATACTTAAAGAAAATTATGGAAATGAGAGAACAGAGTCGTCTATCGTATTTTTTCGAAATGACGAAATCTATTTTCAATGAATTACAAGTTCTCAATTACTCTAAGCATAAATAATGTTTAATAAGGAGTGTTCAAATCCAAAATTGAAGGGGATATAGACTACTGATACCTTTACTCAACATGTCCTTTTCGTGCTGGCGACGACTCAACCGCCTGTAAGGCGATCGCAGAGCAATCCAATCACGATAGCGGGTCAGTCAAGCGTTGATGGCGGATAATCCGCACATGAGGAAAAATCATCCTAAAGCAAATTCTGTGTATTTCCGCACATTGGGTGCATGGTAAACCAGCACAATATCCTGCTTGGGCGTTCCTAATTCGACTAGCTGATCCGCGATCGCATTTTCTGTGCCATCATGCTGCACCCAGATTTTGCCCTCTTTGATATCCACATGTAAAACACAGCCATAGACTCGATTGTTGTTATCTCGCCAACCAGTGCGCACCAGTTGATAATGGTCCCGTTCTTTGTCGAAGATTAACTGAGTCTCTACGCCATCTCTAGAAGAGTACGTTTGCGCCCGCTCTGTCATTAGTTTTTGGATATAACCTCTGTAGGTTTCTACTTTATCCATTGCCA
>JAKSDM010001718.1 GCA_022360135.1 Pseudanabaenales cyanobacterium
GGCTTTGATTACTTCCCGTCCCATCTTGCCGCAAGCTCCGTTGACCACAACCGGGATTGAATTCTGATTTGTCATACTGCTCTCTGTGCTTGAAGATCGGCTTCGGACTCAACAAGCGCATTGTAGATCAAGTAGGGAAGGGAGCAGGAGGGGCAGGGGGGCAGGGTTGTTTGCGACGGGTGATTGGGAACGTGCTCTCAAAGTTTCGGGATCGAACGAGCAATTACGATCAGTTGATCTTCGGATTGGAGTTTTGTCTCTTTGGCAGGGTTGACCAGTGTCTGGCGATCGCCATCCAGTTTTTGTTCGACAGCAATCAATAGGGTGTCAAACTGCTGTTTTAATCTTTGGGATATTTCCCAGAACGATTGCTCTACCCAGAATTCCGGCACTGCGATCTTGTAAATTTGATTACCCGTTTGCACTGTCAGCAGTTCTGTCAGAAATTCAACCGAACCTTGATTTCGGGTTGACGTTGCAATCAAGTGGCTGGCTAACTCAGCCGCCACAATCACATCATCCACGCCCGCGGCCCGCAACTGCACATCATTTTTGCGGTCTAATAACTGAGCGCAGGTATAGATAGCTGAGTTAAGCTTCTCAATTGTCAGGGCTGCTAGAACTGTCCGGGCGTCTCGGTCCTGATCGCTGCGAGGACGGGTGGCGTCGGCTAACAGGATGACGCGGGAAGTATAGTAAATGCCAATGCTCTCCAGCACATCAATAGTGGTGTAATCACCGTTATAGAAATAAAGCTGGGAGAGGTTAAGATGCCTCAGTTCCTGCTCCGGTGTTTCTGTAAATTCGGCGACCACCACGATGGCAAAGCGCCGCATGCTTGGATCCGCCAGCAACTCTTCAATGATCCGGTGGCCCTCCCGATTCCACCCACAAATTACAATATGGTTTTGCAATTCATCGATTTCCAAGGCTTTCAACTCCATAACGCTTTTGAGTCGCTGCATCATTACAGCCGTAACCACCCCAGTAAAGACAGCGAACAGGGTCAGACCCCCCATCATAACCATCAAGGTGATGGCGCGTCCGGCATCAGTCTGAGGCTCTCCACTGAACGGTTCGCCCGATACCAGGGTGAAGAAACTCCACCAGAGAGAGTCTTTCAGGGAAGCAAAGGCTTGATTGTGCGTCCCTTCTAGCAAATAGACACCCAATGCGCCCACCAGAATAATCAGGCCTACAATGATAAAAATTCCGATTTGAGCGCCGATGCTGGCTGCCAGGGTAGAAGAAATGCGATTGAGATTGCGAGTCAACAGAATGCCTGCCCTCAGCAGTCGCAAAACCCGCAATATGCGCAATATCCGGAAGGCATGGAGGAATGGCGCCACCGCAACGATATCGAGCCAATAGTTGCGGAAAAAGCGATATTTCTTGCGGGCGATGGAGTAGCGGGCGGCTAACTCAACGATGAAAACGCCAGTGAGAATGTTTTGAGTAATCCATACCCAATGATACGCCTTCGCCTGCGGATCCAAAACTGCTTCGAGGAAAACCAGGATCGCCGATAGTAGAATCAGCAGAATCAGCAGAGACTCTGTTAGCGGTGCATGAATGAAACGGGCAAAACGAGATTTGAAAGCAGACCGAACCATGACAAAGAGAATGGGCGCCTAAAGCAAGAGGGATGTCCCATTGCTAATTTCCCCGAGGATAGCCGATGCAGTCAATAAACCCCTACAC
>JAKSDM010000081.1 GCA_022360135.1 Pseudanabaenales cyanobacterium
AACACCCGAGCAGCAGATTTACATTAACTCCTGGACAATAGGCACTTAATATCGTTCGTAAATCCTTCACCTGCTCTACAAATCCTGCTGGCAAGCATAAAGCAATGGTGTGGAATCAATGGGGCGCTGGACAAAGCGCCTTTATTGTAGTGCTTAATTGAAATTGGTGATTTACATGCCTAAGGAAGTAGCAGATCGTTGTGGCTAGACTCTCAGCAGAACTCCAACGTTTTTTCTTTGACGAAGATTGTCAGCCCCAGGTGACGCTGGCGGATATCCTCAAGCTTGCGGGGGAACGCACCTTTGGATTTCTATTTGTCTTACTCTCTATTCCTTCTGCTTTACCGATACCGGCGCCAGGGTACTCCATCCCTTTTGGGATTGTGATGTTTATCCTGGCGATACAGATGATTATCGGACGCGATCAACCCTGGCTGCCAGCGGTATGGTACAAACGCAGCTTTTCGAGTGAAACGGTAAGAGCCATCCTCAAGAAGGGGATTCCTTGGCTGCGTCGAATTGAAGTGGTGTCCCGTCCTCGCATGAGCTATATTTGCTCCAGTTTACCTGGCCGCGTAATCATTGGCGTTGCGATCGCCCTTATGTCTGTCTCCATGATGATCCCGATTCCCGGCACTAACACTCTGCCCGCAATCGGTATTTTTGTGACTGGCTTTGGCTTGTTAGACGATGACGGCGCTATCAGTCTGGGCGGCTTGGTTCTATGTCTAATGGGATTGATTCTCTCCGGTTCGATTTTAATCGGTATCGCCTTTGGCGCCTCTAGCCTGATTGATATCATCAAAGACTGGCTGCAAAGTTCTTGAAATTTTCTCTCTGGTTGGTCTCTGCGGCTCTATAGATGGACTAACTAGATGGACTAACTGCTCAATTCAGATAATTGATGGGGGAAACTTTGACCCCTCAAAGTTACTATCAAGTAGTTCTCAAGTTTATAACTATGGGGGTCTTTAAAAACGTCGCCTTTTACGGATGCTACCTGGGTTGTCGCTGCTGACACCTTGACTGTGAACAGTGCAGATCTACAGAAATTCAGAGCCGCTTGATGGGGGGGCGGGTCGCGATCGCCTTAGATGAGATTCTTGCCACGCTCACAACGCCGACTGCGGTTAATCTCACGAGTGACGACTTTGTCTCGGTTTAATGCATTTACTGAGTAACTAGCCCTTAGATGGGAAAATTTCTGACTGGGGTGTCTTTATTTTACTGGGATGTCTTTACTTGAATATCTTGCAATACCGTTCGGATCAGCCCGATAATTTGCGCCTAGAGACGTTGCATGCAACGTCTCTATCGTATCGTTTCATTCAGGCCCTAGAACGTCATACTGAGAAGAGGAGTAAGGCGTTATAGACTGAATCCGAAAGGGAGCTTAGAGTATGCAAGATAAAAATCTTGAATTAAAGCACTTAAAAAAAACCACTGATTATTATTATGAGCATCCCGATGCATCGGTATTGGAGACATTCCCCAATCCGTTCGCTGATTCGGATAAAAACCCTAATAAAGTTATGGGTTCTGTGCATATTGAGGCGCCGGAGTTTACCAGTCTCTGCCCAATTACGGGACAACCGGATTTTGCCACTATTGTGATCGACTACATTCCCGCAGCGCGCTGTATAGAAAGTAAAGCATTGAAATTGTACTTAGGTCGTTTTCGCCAAACCCCAGAGTTCCATGAATCCTGTGTTAATCGTATCGCCAACGATTTAATTTCTGTGCTGTCCCCTAACTACCTTAAAGTTGAAGGACGTTTTACACCACGAGGAGGAATTCCATTCTGGCCTACCGCTGAATACTTTGGCTCCTCAGAGGTAGAAAGTAAATTAGCCCAACGAAGGTGTTCGCGAAGAATTTACGGCTAGCCTAACATTACTCCGACAATCTACTTAAGTAGGTAGGCAAAATTAATTACAAAGTCGATACGCAGTAATCACAGAATGTCATGTCGAGTGGAGCGAAGCGGAATCGAGACATCTCAGACTTTAGCGGGAGATTGAGATTCCGAGCTTAGCGAGGAATGACACTTGGTCTCATTGAAATTTTCAATGCACAGGTACTTAGAAGTTATGTAATGCAGCACCTGACTTTCAGTTTGCTCTTCCAGAGGAACTCTTCTCATAAACTCCGGCAATACCGAGAGACTCATCACGGAGGTTTTCGCAGGTTTAGAATCTCGTGGCGTAGAACATGAGCAGCTAGTGTCGCAATGCGGATTTGGATATAAGCTATCTATGCAACTTCACAAAATAGCGAGGCTCCTATGACGGTAAAAAAAGGGGATGCACTAGTGGTGTTAAGCGGCGGACAAGACAGTACCATCTGCTTATTTTGGGCGCACGAACACTTTAATACAATTCATGCACTCAGTTTTGATTATGGCCAGCGTCACAAAATTGAACTGGCGGCGGCAAAAAAAATAGCCAAGCTACTGGGGGTAGCCAGTCATGAAATTGTTGAACTAGGTCCGATACTGCAGGGCAGAGGTCCACTGGTAAATAATGAAGAGGAACTCGAACAATATACTGATTTCGAATCCATGACGAATATTATTGGCGACAGGGTAGAACTCACTTTTGTGCCCATGCGCAATGCTCTGTTTCTTACTTTGGCTGCCAACCGAGCTATATGCAAAAACATTAAACACCTGGTCACGGGTGTTTGTCAGGAGGATACCGCCAATTATCCAGACTGTCGACAAAGTTTTATCGATGCGCAACAGTTCACAATTAATCAAGCGCTAGGTATTGATTTTTTTCAAATTCATACACCGCTAATGAATTTAAATAAGGCAGAGTCAATTAAACTATCGCTGACACTACCCGGCGCCTATGAAGCGCTAGCTTGGTCACATACCGCCTATGATGGTCAATACCCCCCTATTGGAAAAGATCATGCAACTGTGTTACGGGCTTGGGGATTTGAGCAAGCGGGCGTACCCGATCCTTTGATTGTACGTGCTTGGCATGAAGGCAAAATGGACCTGCCAAAAACCGATAATTATTCAACCAAGTTGGTTGATCAGACACTGCAACAGATACAAGCTTGTTCAGCTCAGCTCAGCCTGAATGCTTAAACTGCGTTCGGTTTTGAGGGAGTTAATAATGAACAATCATTCTAATAATTTTGTAAAACGCTATCCCGATATTAGCTGTGGACACCGTGTGTACAGACACGAATCTAAATGCGCCCATCTGCATGGACATAATTACCGGATACATTTTACTGTGACCGGTAGGCTGGATGCTTTAGGACGAGTTACCGATAGATAGATCAGAAATTGATGTCTGAGATTTTCACGGTTTAGCCAGGAGATGAGTTTAACGGCCTTGCGCCTTCAACTGGCAGGACTAGCGTCGGTTTGCAGGGAATTCAGATACTGCTGTGCCACCTCAATCAGGTCGGCGAAATAGGTATCGAAATTATCACGAGTGAATAATATTTTTTGCACCGGCTCAGCGGGATTACCTTCCAGTATCTCGCCATTGGGGCGAATGGTGTGGCCAATATTCCATTCAAAGTCAACATCACCCAGTCCCGGCACATTCAAGGTTTCTTTCCATTCCCAGGTGTTGCTGTAACCACCGGGCGGCATCCCTATTGTATGTATGCCTAATTGCGGATTATCAATAACCATACTGGCGAACTGGTCCAGATTCGACCCGCCCAGAGGGAAAAACAGA
>JAKSDM010001343.1 GCA_022360135.1 Pseudanabaenales cyanobacterium
ATTTCAGCGGTTACGCACGAGAGCAAAAATGTATAGATAGACTCCACCCTGTCAAATCACGAACAAAATTGGGTCATAGGGTGTGATCGTGATTTGTGTCACCACTAATATAACGTGTAATCCATGAATTGCACTGAATCGTAATTCATGTATTGCGGTTCAAATCATCGTTTAATCTGCTAGTGAGATCTAGGAATGGAGCGCCTCCCTCATAAAAGCTTCATAGATTTATGTATGATGATAAAGTTTGGGAAAGGTATTTTTTATTACATTAAATACTGAGGGAATTTCTACGTAAACTAATCAAAGTGGTTTTGATGCTAAAGCGCACTAAACTCTGGTTGAGTAATTATTGGGTGTATTGAGGGGTAAGGAATCCTTGGGGTGGGTCTAGAAGTATAGACTTAAACTGTAAGGCTATCGCCACTAATCAGGTCAATTTATTGACCTGACTGTCAATGGATTCCTGTAGCTCCAGAGGATTGGATTTTCCAATCTCACTTTTTAATTAATTGGTTTTAAACGCTCGAGTGTGCAATTCGAGAACTTTGAGATTTGGCGATGTTGATAAACCTAGCGCCATCTCAAGCAAAGTGTTGTAAAAGCAGTGATTTTTGAGAAAGTGCTTGCTAGGCGAGAAACATGCTACAGCATTGAAAGAGTTCAGCAGTGTAACGCCTGCTTGATTACTTTCAGCCATGTTTGAACATTGCGCCAATCAGCCATGTTTGAGTATTGTACCGATTGTTTGTGTTCCCCATACTTCACTTATGGCCACCAAAACAGTATCCTTTCGGCTACCAGATCCGATCATTAAGGCGATTGAAGCCCGAACTCAGGCTACGGGTAAGAGAAAGACGACCCTGATTATCGAGGCGCTGGCCCAAGTTTATGGTCTCCCCTCACCCTCATCGCCATCCGCAACGTCTGAAGCGCTTCAACAGCAGCTTAATGAACTTAAGCATCAAATGATCGCCTTGCAGGGGCGTCAGTTTTATCCAAAATCCGAACTTTATATTGAACCTCAAACAAAACAGATCGATGGCATCCTCTCGTTAGTTCTCGATCCTGTTTTTGTGTGCGATCGCAGGGGCCGATTCACGTACATTAACCCGGTGGGCGCCCAGATGTGGCGGATGGAGCGCGGTCAGTTACTGGGCAAGACCCTCAACGAATTAGAACTGCCGCCGGATTTTGTATCGTATTTTGCTCCTCAACTCGAAGCCGTTCTAACTCATGAGACTCCCATCAGTGGAGAGTTCTGTATTTCCCAACTGCGGCAAACCAGGCATTATGAATATATTCTGACTCCAATGCCAAAGACTGATAGCGCTTTCGACGGGATTGTTGGAATCGCCAGAGACATGACGGAATATAAGCGTATTGAAGCAGAACTACAAGAGTGGCAGGAAAGATATCGAACGTTATTAGAACTGACGGACGATTTTATTTTCTTCCTGGATGCATCCACTCACGTCATCTTAGAAGTTAATCCGAAAGTAGTCAGAAGCTTAGGCTACACTCGTCGAGAACTGAGCCAACTGTCTGTTATCGACATTAGTAGTCCGATACTCGCCGCCCACTACGAAAAAAATATTGTTCCAGAATTAGATAGAACCGGGAGCAGTTCCTTTAAGCATATATTTCTGCATAAGAATGGAACGGAGATTCCAGTCCAAATGAATAGTCGATTGATTGAATATGGCGATCGCCTTGCCTTTCAATGTTTTGCTCGTGCTCTTCCCATGCCCAATTCAATCCCAACTCCTGCCGATAGCTAATGATGTCAGGGTCTGGCGTCGGCTCTTAGCCGCAAGTTGGGTATCTGTAGGGTTTGTTTTAGCTCAAGCAGTGTGGCTATCGCTAGAACGCTAGCGTAACGCACCGAGAATTAAGTATCTACATCTTAATTTAATTTCCAACCCTTCGCCGCAAGTTGGGTATTTAGCTTCTCTTCTATCTGCTCAAATCGAGCGATTAAATGATTAAGCCCTGTCGTTAGGCGCAGAATATCATCTCTTAAATTGGTTTGTCGGTTTGATACCGGGGATTCATTGGATAAGCTTTTTACTTGGGCTCGGAGGTCATTCAGTTGTCGTTCAAGTTGTTCAAATGTGATGGGGGATGCTGAGTGGTGTTGGAATCCGTAAGCTTGCGCCAAAGCATTTAGCACAATATCGGTCTTACTGCGACCAGTCATTTGCGCCTCTGCCTCGATGCCGTCAATCACATCATCGGGAAATCGGAATGAGACTGTTTTACTTTTCATCGCCTCTATTGCGGTGAACTATATCGTGCTAATCCGAGAAATACACGAAGTAAATCTGCACACTTCAGTAGAGACCCTATCAAGCCCATCCCCCAAAAGGGACACTCGATAATTGCTAACTTGAATATTTATTTATAGCTATCGTACCCCATAAAAACAGATCTGATGCAATAAAGAACCAATTAAGGGCAATATTGGTTAATCATGACACTAATATGGATCGATTTGGATGAGTTATTAAGGCGACGGGTGCGCCTCAAGAGGACACATCGCCCCTGATTGTTGACGCTGACTTTGCGCCAGTCGCCAACTTCAGCCAGTTGTCGCCGCCATATTAGATTGACAGATAAGAACTCTATGCGATTATGGCTATGGAAACTACATCCCATTTCGCAACTATTTCGATGCCATGCTCGTCTCAAGGGAATCGTCCGCTAATCCATGATCAACGATCTTCAGCTGAACTGCGTTTCCCCATCAGTCGCTGGATGATGATTTGAATTCCCAGCGCGGTTAGTCCCAGCGCAGCCAGCCCAAAAATGCCTGTGCCAAGGGCGACCATGCCAACGACTAAAGTCCGCACAGCTACTGTAATATTAATCACCGTTAAGTTATCAGACGTAACGGGTTTGTGAGCGAAGGCGGTTGCGATCGCGCTAGTCAGTCGATAGAGCAGCAACGCCAAACTACCGGATACAAACGCCCCGCTGAAACAGCTGAGCGGGTTCGCCGGGACTGATATCGGTTGGGTGTTTTCGGTGACCGTAGAGTTCGGGGAAGAAGGGGAATCCGCCATGGTGACTTCAGGTGACTTGTCGGCAATCGATATGCTTAAATTCTACATACCCCACCCCCTATACCCTACCCCCAGTCTCTCCCTGAAGATACGAGGGAAAATCTGAGTGACGACCCCCTCAAGAGTCTAGCCGAATTCCAGTCGGAATAAACTGGGCAACCCAAAGTTCGAGGTCAGGATCGCTGAGCTGCTGGCGAATCTGAGTTTTCATCTGTTCTGCCTGCAGTCGAGAAGAGGCGAGGGAAAAAACCGTCGGGCCGGAACCAGACATCATACTGCCTAGCCCGCCCAATGCTTTCATCGTCTCTTTTAATTGGGCGACTTTAGGATATTCAGACAGCACTACCTTTTCCAGGTCATTATGGAGTCCCTGCCCAATTTCGACGCCGACTTGGTGGGCGATCGCAGCCACCATTGACCCCGAATGAACCCGACGCCTCCGTTCATCCAACCCGGCCGAATCCGAAATGTAGGATTCACCAAACTGCTGCCGATAGGTCTGGTAAGCCCAAGGGGTGGAGACTGAAAGACTGCGATATTTAGCTAACAAGACATAGAGGTTGTCCAAACCATAGAGGAAGTCGAGTTCTTCCCCTCGTCCAGTGGCGATCGCCGTTCCACCCACCACACAGAAAGGCACATCCGAGCCTAACTTGGCTCCTAATTCCTGCAATTCCAACTGGGTCAAGCCTAAGTTCCACAACATATCCAACCCCACCAGCACCGCCGCTGCGTTGGTGGATCCGCCCGCCAGCCCCGCCCCCACTGGAATCTGTTTCTCAATCGTAATTTCTACCCCGCCTTGCTTAGCAAAGACTTTCGGGAACTGGGCTGACATCAATGCCGCCGCTCGGTAAGCCAGATTCGTTTCATCGGCCGGGACTTGGGGATGATCGCAGCAAACCCTGATCTCCTTTACGCCAAGGCTGCGAACGGTGACCCGATCTGACAAATCTACGCTCTGCATCACCATTACCAACTCATGGTAGCCATCTGGGCGATCGCCAATAATTTCCAAATACAGATTGATTTTGGCTGATGCTAGTAGAGAGTAGAGACGCATGGTTAGGGGTGATTAGCTCATCTCCTGCATCTTATTACTCAATGTCACCCATTGACTTACACTAAGGTCTTCGGCGCGGGCTTGGGGGTTGATGGATAAGGTGTCTAGCAAAGCAATCAGGCGATCGCGCTCGATCACACTGGGCAAATTGTTGCGCAGCATTTTACGCTTGCTGGCAAACCCTAACCTGACTAATCGATCCAGGAAGTGAGGATTGGCGGCGGCGGGTGAGATCAAACGGGGTTGCAAGCGAACAATGGCGGACTCGACTTTGGGCGGGGGGTAAAAGGCGCTAGCGGGAACCGGACAAATGAGTTCACAGTCCGCCAAATACTGAACTCTGACCGATAAGGCTCCAAAGGCTTTTGAGCTGGGCTGGGCATATAGGCGGTCTGCGACTTGCCGCTGGAGCAACAGAACGATGGATTCAAACGGCCGAGGATTAGGCGCAACAAAGGAGCCTAAGAGTTTTTCTAGGATGGGGCCGGTAATATAGTAGGGAATGTTGGCGACGACTTTGTTTGGGTGTTGGAAATTTGGCCAGGTAGCCAACGCATCGGTTAGGTCTAAGTCAAGAATGTCTCCCTGCAGCAGTAGAAAATGGTCAACGTTGGCAAATTGGTGGGTCAGTTTTTTGCAGAGATCCCAATCAACTTCCACCGCAATCACTGCGTTAGCTAAAGAAACTAGCCATCGTGTCAGGATGCCCGTGCCCGGACCAATTTCCAGCACGCGATCGCGCCTGGACAGGGCGGCGGCTTCCAGAATTTGATGCAGCGCTTTTTCACTCCGCAGCCAATGCTGACCAAAACGTTTACGGGGCTGGGGGGACATTGATTTCCCTCCTCAAGCAGGCATAGGCGGCTCGGGAATGGTGATATCGACCGGAGTTACCTGAACATTGTCGCCCAAGCTAGTCAGGGGCGGTTGAATATCGGCGGCGTTACCTACCACCAAAGTGATGATTTGATCAGGTTTTAAGTGAGTCTGTGCTGCCCGCAACACATCCTCGACCGTGATGGCTTCAACGCCTTTTTGAAAGCGAAAGACAAAATCAGAAGGATAGTCGTAATACTCATAGCGCATAAGCCGTGAAAGGGTCTGAATGGGGCGCTGGAAGTTGAAGACGAAGCTATTGAGTACAGAATCTTTAGCTCGGTCAAGTTCCTCACGGGTGATGGGGGTGGTGCGAACCTGATCAATTTCGGCTAAAAATGAACGGATAAAAGGGACGGTCGTTTCAGAAGCGGTTTGACCGCCGCCAATGAAAGTACCGGGGTAATCATAACGGGCGGCCCAGAAAGCATATACCAGATAAGCCAACCCTTGACGGGATCTCAGCTGGTTGAATAACCGTCCCCCAAATCCATTTAGCACCTCATTTAGAACCGACAAAGCGAAGTAATCAGGGTGATCTCGTTGTCCGCCCAAGTGGCCGATTTGGATATAACTTTGACTGAGCTGAGGCTGATCGATGAAGAAAATCCCAGTATTGGCTTGACTGACTGCAGGCAATTCTTCAGGCTCCTCGGCCATCGCTGTGGCTTGCCAATCGCCCAAATATTCCTCTACCATGGCCTTCATCAGGGTCGCATCGAAATCGCCTACAATTCCTAAAATCATCTTGTTGGGCTGAATCGAGGCGCGATAGAACTCGAACAAATCAGCTCGTGAAATATTGTTTAGGGTTGCATATTCGATGGTCCGGGCGTAAGGGCTGTCGTCGCCGTAAATCAGCTTGCTAAATTCACGGCTGGCAATATCATTTGGGGAATCGTTACGCCGAGCAATGCTTCCTTGATACTGGGTTTTGACCAGATCAACCTGGGCCGGATCAAAAGCCGGACGGCGGATGACATCAGCGAACAAAGCAAAGACTTCATCAAGGTCTTCGGTCAGAGCGTCAAAGCTGGCTGAACCAGAGGCTATATTCACCGCCGTCTCCACTGATGCGGCTCGCTGCTCCAGACGTTGATTCAGCTCGGTCGGCGGATAGGTCTCTGTGCCCCCCATTCGCAGGGTATTTCCCATAATGCCAGCCAGTCCCACTTTATCTGCAGGTTCTAAGCGATTACCTGTACGGAAGGTTGCCGAGCCAGTTACCAACGGCAGCTCATGATCCTCCATTAAATACACCACGATGCCGTTGTCCAGTTCATAGCGCTCGTAATCTGGAAATTGAATTTCGGCTAGGGGGGGAAACGCTAAGTCGGTATAGTGCTTCGCGGGAGTTGCGATCGCGGCCGATCGCCAACCCGGCCCCCATAGCAACGCAAAAACCGTCAGTCCCAGTAACACAGAGAATAACCATCGTCTCTGCCCACGTCGAGAGAATAACTTGAACCGATCCATGTGATGATCTCCTAGTTAATCCTAGTTAATCCTAATTAAGGGGATTGGGAATTGGGAATTGGACAGCAGGCTCTAGGAGTTTGCCGAAATCAACTTCCCAATCGTGCGGTTATTAGGCTGAAAGGTGGCTTGAGCTACTCGCTGCACGTCTTCTGCGGTGACGGCTTCAATTGCAATGAGTTCATCAAAGACATTACGCCAATTACCAGTTTTGGCTTCATACTCAGCCAGTAAACTAGCCATTCCTTGATTGGAGGATAGGTTACGCAGTAAGCCTGCTCTCGCTTGGGTTTTTACCCGATCTAATTCCTCAGGAGAAACGGGTTCAGTTTTTAACCGGGCAAGTTCCTGGTCGAAGAGTTCGGCAACTTCTTCAACGGTATGGTCAGGGGCGGTCAGGCCGTAAAGCAGAAAGATATTGGGGTGCTTATCGCCAGGAAATCCATTAATACTGCCGACATTCAGGGCGACTTGGCTATCTTCAACCAGTGATTTGTATAAGCGTGTAGTGCGGCCGCCAACCAAAATACTCTCAATCATGCCATAAACAACATGATCAGGATGAGTCAGAGCAGGCCGGTGATAACCTTCCAGATACCAAGGTTGGGAAACCAGTTCCAGAGTAAACTCACGGGGAGCGGTTTGGAGAGGCTCTTCAATTTTTAACTCAGGCGGCGCAGATCGGGTCTGGTAGCGGCCAAAATAGCTCTCTGCAAACTGCTTGACCTGATTTGGATCGACATCGCCAACCACCGTCGCCAGCAAATTGCTGGGGCCGTAGTAGGTCTGATAAAACTCCTGGATATCCTGACGAGTGGCTTGGTAAAGGTCGGCTTCGTAGCCAATAATAGGACGGCGATAGGGATGAACATCGAAAGCGGTTTCTAAGAATTTCTCCACCATCAGACCAATTGGAGAGTTGTCAACCCGCAGCCGCCGTTCTTCTAGAATGACGTCCTTCTCTCGAAAAAATTCTCGAAAGACTGGCTCTATAAATCGTTCTGACTCCAAGGACATCCAAAGTTCAAGTTTATTGGCGGGTAGGCTATAAAAATACCGGGTCGCCTCGGCTCCAGTGGTGGCGTTCAGCCCGACTCCACCCGCCTGTTCTATGATCTGACCATACTCGTTCTGTTTAACATAGGAGGCGGCTTTTGCTTGTAATTCTTCCAAGCGCTGTTGTAGGCGATTTGCTTGCTCGGTCTGTCCGTCTGCTTCTGCCGCTAACAATTGGTCAAATGTTTGATCCAATTCATCAAGCACCTGTTGCTCAGCAGGATAATCGCGTACGCCAATTTTGGGGGTGCCTTTAAAGGCCAGATGTTCTAGGTAGTGAGCGATGCCTGTATGACCATCGATTTCATTGGCCGCTCCCACCTTTGCATAGAGCATACAAGATACTACTGGAGCTTGATGACGCTCCAATACGATGAATTTCATACCGTTATCTAAGGTGAATTCGGTTACCTGATTAGCGACTCGATCAAGGTAAGGCTGAATTGAGGTAGAAACTTCAGGGGCTAAATCAAGGCCGCGCGCAGTGGCGATTTCTGCAGGTAACCCTAACCAACCCATTACAGCTACTAGCAACAGAGCCGCTATCCGGGAGCTGAGAAGACTCTGTTTATGCCTCGACGTCCGATTAGAGTCCTGGTTGAAGCTAGGTTGAAACACCGTGGGCGTAAACCAATTCAAGAAACCCATAGGAATGAAATGGGGACAACATCACCTTCCAGAATAAAGAGTTTTTGCACCAATTGTCCTTTGAGCCCTATTGTCCTCGCAAGCTTTGGTAACGATAAAAGTTAAAAACATCAAACAAAGCGCCCACGACACTAGACGCTAAACCAATAACAAATAGACCCTGGAGGGTGTGACCACTGCCAAAAACAGCTAGAAAATCCTGGATTCGTGCAATGCTGCTCTGACTAAAAGACGATAGAGGCGATATCTGGCTGATTCCAAGCAGCACAAGTAGTAACGCGCCAACGAGTCCTAATGGCGTCAGAAAGCTGATGACAATGGTCATCAGCAAAGAACGGAGGAAATTGGACAACCTAAGCATAAAACAGAGGGACTCCGCGATGAAAATATAAGGTATGAGTTGCGGAACCTATTTTCTACCTTAGGGGCGATCGCCGCTAGAGATTGTAAGACTTGAGGAATCTTAAATCAAAACAAAAAATCGTTTTGAAGCGTCGTTTACTATAACTTAATCTGGGTTAACCGAGGGGCTAACCGTTGGGTTATCAGATCCGCAATACAGAAACTACCCATATAAACTTGTTTTTGAGACGGAAATATAGCAAAGATACTGAAGAAAAACTCCCATATACTTATCATTTAGGTGTTATTCCCTTGACTCAAGCCATTCAGACTTCTGGCCTTAAACAGTGGATCCGCCGCTTGACGGCGGCTGCATTACTGGGTGGGCAGGTAATTATTCACATCCTGTCGAAGCCGATTCACCGCCGCAATACCTTAGAACAGATGGCCGCTGTTGGCCCGGAATCCCTCCTGATTGCTCTGTTGACTGCAAGCTTCGTCGGTATGGTGTTTACGATTCAGGTGACGCGGGAGTTCCTTGCCTTCGGCGCCGGAACAGCGGTAGGCGGTGTCTTGGCGCTGACCTTGGCGCGGGAGTTGGCGCCTGTGCTGACTGCTGTCATTTTGGCCGGACGGGTGGGATCGGCCTTCGCAGCTGAGATCGGCACAATGCAGGTGACTGAACAAATCGACGCCCTGCAAATGTTGAAGACTGATCCGATTGACTACTTAGTGATTCCTCGGGTGATCGCCTGCGCCCTAATGCTGCCTTTGCTGACTATCCTGTCTTTTATAACGGGTATGACGGGTGGACTTCTGATTGCCTCCAATCTCTATGGGATTACCCAATCCATATTCCTTGACTCGGCGAAAAACTTCTTGACTACTTGGGATTTGACCAGTGCATTGATTAAAGCCTTTGTGTTTGGCGTCCTGATTGCGATTATCGGCGCTAGTTGGGGGCTGACCACC
>JAKSDM010001489.1 GCA_022360135.1 Pseudanabaenales cyanobacterium
CGGAACCAGGGTGCGATAGCGATCGGGCCAGTGGGTAATCACATAAACTTGAGTCGTACACTGCAGCGCCGTCTCACAAACTCGCCGCAGTAAGGGAATCCCATCAATAGAAATCAGGGCTTTATCCCGACCCATTCTGGAGCTGTGTCCTCCGGCTAGAATCAGAGCTGTGAGTTGAGTAAATCGCTTAATCGTCAATTTTAATCAGCTTATTTCTAGAGGACAGTCCTGACTTAATCTAAATCTTTGACTTTAGCGCACCCAAGTCTTTCGAGAGCAGCTTGATCAACTCTTTATTGCTTTGCCATCGCTCGGAGAACTGAGCAAATAAACCAGCCAAACCCTGGCTAATGTCTAACGACTTAGCTTCCTCACCGCAATCTATTTTTCTTCACGGCAGGTTGCGTCCCTTTTTTGGGGGGAGTTTGAGTTGTCCGATGGTAGGACTTGGATTGAGCTGAAGTCAACCCCTTAGCGAAATAGATGAAAAAGGTGGTAATGGACAGCAAGATGTAGAAAATCCGAATACCCCACCCGGCGCTGTCGAACAATCTTGAAAAAACACCGGGTTCTATGCCGCTAAATCGAGTCAACTCGGAGCGGAACCATTTTTCATCATCTTGTAGGGTTTCTATATCGGTAAGCGTAGTTGGCAAAATCGGAACCCGAGTGGTGAGCCTGAAGAATCCAATAAAGCCTTCACTTCCAGTTTCGCTACCTAAGAAATCATTGGTTAGCTGCTTCGCTTGAGCATATGAAACTTTGCCTTGGTCAGCCACCTGGTGAATCCAAAAATGTTGCCGGGTTAGATAGCTGGTGTTAAACACCAATGGCAGAATCAAGACTAAGGAAATCAGGCTGAAAGGCAAACGCCTTTTGTGGGGTAGCTTAGCAATCTCTGAGCCAATGCCCGTTCCTAAAATCGCAAAAACCAGAATGTTGGTTAGCTCAATCACCTCCAGACTCTTCAATAGTCCGCCTAGGAAAGGGATTGAATAGAGATAAGTCTCTCCAGCCCAAGCGATCAGGACTTTCGACGCCGCCATCAAGACAGTTAAAGATCCCCCATACAGGATGTAGCGGGTTATCGGATTCTTGAGTTTTGGTAATTGCATAGGCAGGGAGGCTGCGCCTCAGTGGATTGAACCAACTTACTAGTGTCGATACTCGTCTCCACAATCTCCGAACAGCTGACAAAGATCTGGCGAGTTTTCTGAGGCTATATTAATTTGTCCAGGATCTTCTGACGTCAGTGCGATGTTAAAAACTTTTGCATTATTTCCAGATCTTCGGCGATTCCTAATCGAATCCCCCCGATCGCGTCCGTAACCGTAAGCTGCTCCAAAACATAGTATAC
>JAKSDM010000885.1 GCA_022360135.1 Pseudanabaenales cyanobacterium
GCAATGGCGAACAACAAGGCAAACCGCTGGTATCGCTCTGGAACCACAAATACCAGTCCTAAGGCGAAGGGATAGCCGAGAACAATCGCCAATAGGGTGGTTGTAACTGCAACCCAAATCGTCTGTGCAATGGCGTAGGCATAGCGGGATCGGGCAAACAACTGACTGGCGATGTCAAGATAATTCTCCAGCGAGAAACCTGGAGCTGCTCGATAGTTTTCGGTCGTCCAAAATCCAATCCAAATTAAAAACAATAGAGGCGCTAGAAAAAAAATGCCGTTGTAAATCACCACTGGCGCCAGTCCAAGGTATTTGAGCCAGCTCAGCTGATCAGGGCTTGGGCTTGATCGCTGTTTTGGTTTCAAAGATTGGATGGGATGAGCCACGGCTAGAGGAAGAGGGTAAAGGGTAAAGGGTAAAGGAGTTAAGAGGTAAGTGGTTGCACCACTCAGCACTCAGTACATTGCTGATTCAGCTTTCATCCTCTTTCCTTTCCACCATTCCCCCATAATAAATAGGAAATCTTGGCTAACGAACAAGCCTCATCCTTATGCCTTTACCCACTATAATTTTGCCAGGTTATCTAGCGGGCGCTGAGCCGTATCAAGAGATGGAGCAGACCCTCCGGGAACTGGGGTTTCCTGCAGTCACCGTCCCTTTGAAACGGCGGGATTGGCTGCCGACCGTGGGAGGTCGTTCAGTGCGGCCGATTATTGAACAATTGGACCAAACCGTCGGGCAGGCGATGGCAGAATATGGTGCCTCGAAGATTAATCTAGTCGGGCATTCTGCAGGTGGATGGATTGCCAGGATATATCTGGGAGAAAAGCCCTATGATATTCATCCCAGCGATCGCGGAAAATCTTGTCTCTGGTCCGCCCATGGCCAGGTCAACACTCTGATCACCCTAGGCGCGCCCCATATTACCCAGGAACTCTGGACTCTGAGAAATCTTAACTTCGTTAATCAAACCTATCCAGGCGCTTTTTACGCCAACCGGGTGAAGTATGTCTGTATTGCGGGTAAGTCGGTTTATGGTCAGCGAAACTGGCAGGGCTGGTTTACCTACAACAGTTACAAACTTACGTACGGACGCGGGGATTGTTGGGGGGATGGCATTACACCGATCGCAGCCGCCCATCTGGAAGGCGCCAAGAATTTGATCTTTGATAATGTCTCCCACTCCCCCAAACCCGGTGCAGTTTGGTATGGCGCACCAGAGGTTGTGCATTCTTGGGCGATTTACTTGGAGTAGTTTTAGCAATTCAACCAAATCAGGTTGCTCTCGCTTCTAGCTGTCTACCTAGAAGTCGGTAAATTGGCGGTATTCACTTGGGAATCTGAAGTCGGTTCAGGCATTGAGGCAGAATCTAAAGTCGGTTCAGGCACTGAGGCAGAATCTGGAGTGGCGACACCGTTTTCTAGGGCCGGTTCAGATGGGGAACTGCTAGGTGGCGGCGGCGGCTCAAAAGTGGGTGCGGGCATAGGGACTTCTTCTACGGCTGGCAGCTTTTCAATTGTAAGGCGAGGGTTGCTGCCGCCAGAGAGACGTTTGAGGAGTTTAGGTTTGGGGTCGTGGAGCAGATAGATGATCAGATCGCCCACCTGCCATTCACTATTTGCCGGAATCACTTCAAGCTGGTTGTTGCGTTGCAGCAGCAGAGGAACCAACTCACCGCTTCGGATCAGCGCCCTCAGGTGAGCCTGTTGAAATAAAGAACCTTCCTGACGCAACCGCGTCTCTCCCAGCTTGACGGCGCCATCGTTAAGGTAAGTATTCCAAGTCTTTAGAGGTAATTCGGGGGCAAGCGCTTGCTGAATTTTAGACTTAGTCGGCAACTCTTCAGGGGACTTCCCACTGGGAAACACCGCAAAAACCCGAGGCGGCTGGAACTCCTCCAATGCTCGCTGCGCGACCACAGCATTCACCTCGCCATTGTTAGTCATGGCCAGGAAAGTTCCAGCAGAGCTTAATCCTGCTTTCTCCAAAACTTCTGTATCCAAAGCGCTGTTGATGAAAACCTTGATATTTTCTTGTTCAGCCAGACTATTAGCCTCTGGATTGGTGTCGATTAAAACGACCGATTCACCCCGCTCCTGGAACAGTCGAGCAATGAGTAGGCTCAATGGATTGCATCCAACAATTACGGCGCCCGTAGCTTGGGTTGAGGTAATGCCTAGCAGTCGAGCTAATCCGCCA
>JAKSDM010001272.1 GCA_022360135.1 Pseudanabaenales cyanobacterium
CCGAATAAAAATCTCTAATTTGCGGCTTATTTTTATGCTCTTATTGCCATTACGCGAATCTTGGATCTCTTGTTTCGCTTGGTTTATCCAGTTTTGTGCTCCTTCTGCTGAAAAATGAAAGGGGTAACGTTTAAGAAAAAGTTCAAATGTGTCAATAGCATTTTGATATTCTTTCAGTTGAAATTGAGCATAACCCTTTTGAAACAGTGCATAAGGCGCAAAATAGCCTTCGCTATAATGGGCCAAGAAATCTTCTGCCTTCCGTTTTAACTCATGAGTATAAAATATCTTTTCTTCATCATCTATTTCAGGCTTAATAACCTTTCCATACAGATCTTCTAACAAATCCCGTCCAGTCTTTTCATCCGGCTGGATGCGAACAACTTTTTGACCAACCATTACCGGACCTATAGTATTGAGCCTCTTTTCTAACCTAGCTCTAATATTTTCCGTATCCATTCCTTTTGCAACATCTTTTTCAATACTTTTAAAGAATTCTGAAAGACTATTCATATGCTCTACATAATGATAAGATTGAAGCTGACAAATAGAAAATTGAGGAAAAGCTTGAATAACTCGAATTATTGATCCATCTCTACGTAAAGTTCCTAGCTCTTTTCCGGCCAAATTTCTTACAGTTTCTTCGGCATAAATGACTGCAAAGTAATCTCCTACTTTGATGCTATTCTCAGAACCCCTATCAACGATAATCTGCACAGACTGGAAGAAGTATCCAATCCATTGGATAAACCAACTGGCAAGTTCTTCCGAATTCGCCACATTTACATCTGCAGTGATTTCCTGAGGTAAGTTTCTTATATCAACAACTGTGCCGCTCAACATAGTCACTTTTCCTATGGCAGTAAGCGCTGAATTTTTAACTGCATGATTGAAGCGTTTATTGTTATGCAATCTTCTGCATTAGTTTCCCGTCAAGAGTTCGCAGATAATCAAGCCCGTATTCGTTGTTTTCAAGTGTCTCGATCAAGACAGGTGGGATATCTTGGGCGACCTCGTTTGAGCAAGAGGCTGCACTAAGGGCGATAGTTGCGACGGTGTCGACATCGCCAGTGAATGCGATGCAGGACTTGAGGATTTCGCTGAGAGAATTGTGGGCCATGACGGCTGTTAGCGCCGCATGAACGCTCATGACGCCCTTTGAACCAACCTTGCCCCGCCACGGCGCAAGCCATGACCCAGGTGCAAATTTGTTGATAAATTGCGGCAAATCAGATTTTGGGCCAATGTTGTAGATAAAGTAGTGTGACATCAAACTTGCGGCGATCGCAGCATTGATCCCGTCTGGGGTGTTGTGTGTCAGTGCGGCCTGAAGTTTACACCGTTCTATTACGGTTTCAACAGTCGGAAATACGCCAATCGGAGCTGCTCGCATTGAGGCCCCGCTCCTGTCGCTATGGGATCTGATTTTGGCGAGAAATTCTTCACCATCGTTAATCTCTTGCAAGAAAGCGTAGAAGCCACCTGCATACCCTTCACGCGGATCACGTTTGAATGCAGTGACGAACCGCTGCGCCAGGTTTTCGCGCGTCCACGGTTCGCCAGATACGATCGCCTCGGCAATTGCAATGCTCATTTGCGTGTCATCAGTATAGCAACCGGGTCGGATTCCGTGCCGTGGATGTTGAACATAGCGGCTAAGGTCGTTTTGTTCGCGCACCATGGGCTCGGGAGAGTATTCAAATCCAGCCCCATACGC
>JAKSDM010000131.1 GCA_022360135.1 Pseudanabaenales cyanobacterium
ATGTGGACTTTGACAGCATGTTCTTCTGGCGGCGACTCTAATGACCAGACATGTTCAATCATGACGCTGCGGCTCAGGACGCGGCGACCATTTCGTAATAACAATTCCAAAAGACCGTATTCTTTGGGGGTCAGATGGATTAGGGTCGGCCCATAGCTAACTTCATAGGTGCTGGGGTTGAGGCGCAAGTCTCCCCACTCTAGAATCGGTGATGAGATGACACTGCCTCGACGTAGCAAGGCCCGAATGCGAGCAAACAGCTTCTGCAAATCGACCGGTTTGACCACATAATCATCTGCCCCCACATCTAACCCGTTAATTTCATCACTCAGAGTGTCACAGGCGGTGAGCATAAGAATAGGCAGCTTGTAGCTGTGCGATCGCAACCGATGGCATAGACTGACGCCATCCAATTCCGGCAACATCACATCCAGCAACAGCAAATCATAATTTAGGGCTTTTGCTTGGCGCCACCCCGCTTCCCCATCATGCACCACATCAACCACATAACGCTGGTCAGTTAGGGCTTCAGCCAACGTTTCCGCCAACCGCACATCGTCTTCAACCAAGAGAATCCTCATAGCATAGAGGTAAAACACAACGTCCAGAGCGAGTCAGGTCCCTTAATCCGCTGACTTTCCACACTTTGCGCAAATGACTCGCCCCGATCTAATTTTACGAGAATTTGTCCCTAAATCTCGTCCATGATTGAATCGGAAGCCTTTGTGAGCCATAGGTTACGGCCAGTCTTTAAAAACAAATATGACAGAATCTCAAGATTTATTGATTTGGCTGATTCTTTCCGATTTCTTTACCATTCTCCTACCAGTTTCCTTACCCCCAATATGAGATTCTTGAGGCTCAAAGAGGTTTGGAATCAGATATTCTGATCTCACTCTTCGCATAATTGCTCAAGCAAACAATACTTCACCCAGTCTTCATTCAGAAGAAACCCAGTTTCAAATCAGAAGAGTCGCTAAGTATTTATACTTATTTCAGAAAGATTGATTCAACCAAAAGACAATTCTTTAGGAAATACTTTCTAGGCATTGAGGACAAGATGTTTGTTGAGAACTAATATCGTTTATTGGGAATGATTATGGTTGTGATCAGCTATCTTCATAAGGTTTTATTTCAATTATGAAGATAATTTTGTTGTAGATATTCTCATTTATGTTGAGAATTCTTCTGGTTTATTGACAAAGTGTGTTGACTCATAAGTACAATCCTCAATGACTGGACTTCTGAGTAAGCCTGATTCTTACGATGCTTTTAACAAGACATGTCATGAACGCTGCCGTTAGAACGTCCCCACCTACCGTTCAAAACAAGTTGCAATCTGCTAAAAAAAAG
>JAKSDM010001326.1 GCA_022360135.1 Pseudanabaenales cyanobacterium
TATATGATACCCGTTGACCAAAGTTTTCCGAAACAAACGACTATTGTTTCCTCTCCAAGACAGCTGTTGATACTCCTGATATTACTGGCGGCTGGCAGCCTCAACGCCGTTACTGGCAATATTGTTTCTCCGGTTTTCCCAGAGGTTGTAGAACAGTTCCAGATTGATCCCCGCTGGGCGGGATTATTGGTTAGCATGCATACCCTGACCATTGCCCTGTTCAGCCCCCTATTGGGGATCTTGGCGGATCGAGCGGGGAAGCTAAAGGTGCTGACGCCATCCCTGATCCTCTATGCCATCTTTGGCGCTTCCGGCGCCTTGATGCAGGGCTTTGGCCCTTTGCTAGCGACCCGAGCGTTAGTGGGAGCGGCCAGTGGCGGCATCGCCGCCGCCAGTATCGGTTTGGTAAGCAGCATGTACGAGGGGGAAGCGCGATCGCGGATCATGGGTTACGCCACCAGCGCCCTGGCCACCGCTAGCATTATTTTTCCACTCTTAGGCGGTTGGGTAGGGTCTATTCATTGGCGATTCGCTTTTTGTTTATATGGGCTAGGGCTCCCCGTCGCCCTGGCCGCCATTCTAATCCTGCGCGAAGAACACCCCCAACGGACTGTAACGATTGACTTGAGTCAGACTCAACAGTTGAGTAAGCGGTTGCGGCAGCCCGACATCTTGACCTTTTTTCTGGCTTTGGGTCTAGCATCCGCCATTTTCTTCGTCGTCGTCGTCTATGCGCCCCTGTATTTCAAAGCCGCCATTGGAGCCGGACCGGTTGTGAATGGAGCGATCTTGGCGTCACGAGCAGTGGGCGCCGCCCTGATCTCGGCCCTGGGAGCAAGTCGGCTAGCAAGGTGGTTAGGGGTAACCCCATCCATCACCCTTGGTTTTATGCTGATGGCCTTGACCTTAATCACCATTCCCTTTCTGGATCAAGTTCAGTGGATTTTTCTGACTGCATTTCTGTTCGGTATAGGATTCGGCATTGTTATGCCCAACCTCTACATCTCCTTATCTGAACGGTCCTCTCCAGATCAGCGCACCGGCATCTTGGCGATTGGCACAGGCGCTGCCTCCATCGGACAGTTTGTGTCCCCTATCCTACTGGGACCGATTTGGAAAAATGCAGGCGTAGCTGTATTTTATGTGGCTGCTGGGGTGGCGATCGCCATTGGCGTTCTGGCTCTCTTAGCCCAGAAAAAACTCAAGTCAACTTACCCATAAGCTGTAAGCTGATAGACGTTGATGCTGCACTTGCTCGTGGCGGGAATTCCAGGAAGCTGTATTCTAAGGCGATTCTCACTTGGATTGAACACATTTCGGCAAGGTAGAGTGTGGGGTGTAATCAAAGTTAGCAATGACAAGTCTATTTTGGTTGCTATTTGGCGCTGTGGCGCGACAGGCCAAGGCAGATTTTGTGCAGAAAACGCGCACCCCTGAGGCCGTGCAAGAACAGTTTTTGAGATCGCTCCTCCGAGCCCATCAAAATACTGAATTCGGGCGTCAATATAGATTATCTGAGATCAAAACCATTGACCAATTTCGCCAGCGGCTTCCGGTTCAGTCCTACAGCAGCCATCAGCCTTACATTGAGCGGATGGCGAACGGCGAAACCAATATTCTGACCCCTGACCGACTGATCTATTTCAATATGACCAGTGGCTCAACCGGCAAGCAGAAACTGATTCCCGTCACCCAGCGATCGCGCCAGGCCATCTCTCGGGCAAATCAGGCGGGGATCGGATTTGTGATCGACGCCGCCAGAGAGCAAGGCGCGCCGCTGGGTAAGATGCTGTTCACGAGTTCGGCCAAATCTTTGGGGCGAACGAGGGGCGGGATTGCCTATGGCCCGGTTAGCACCAGCGATCTACGCCTATCGAGCATCCTAACTCGTCAGATTTTTGCCTATCCTTGGGAAGCCTTGCAAATCTCCGATAGTCTGGCCCGATATTATATCTGCCTGCTCTTTGCTCTGCACAATCCAGACTTGAAGATCATTGGAGCCACCTTTCCGGTGCTGGCCCTGCAATTAGCCGGGTATCTAGAACAGTACGCCGACCCACTGATCCACGATCTTGAAAAGGGGGAAATTGCCAGTTGGTTACCCCTTGAACCAGCGTTGCGGGCTAGTCTGACGGCTCGCTGGTCAGCCGCTCCTCAACGGGCCGCTCAACTACGTCAAATCTTTAAAGCAGAGGGACGTCTAACCCCTATCCTGGCATGGCCAAACCTTTCGTTTATAGTTACGGCTCGGGGGGGAACCTCCAATTTTTACCTGGAGCGTTTTCCCGAATATTTCGGCGATACTCCCATATTTGGCGGCATATACGCTGCCGCTGAAACTACTTTCGGCGTTGGTTGGGATTTCAATACGGATAGCGTTATCCCCGCAATCGGAACTAACTTTTTGGAGTTTATTCCAGAAGGCCAGTGGGAGGTGGCGCAGCCCCAAACACTATTACCTGCAGAAGTTAAATCGGGCGATCGCTACCGGATCGTAATCACGAACTATAGCGGCTTTTACCGCTATGACATCGGAGATGTGGTGGAGATTGACGGCTTTTTCGAACAGACTCCCTTGATGATATTCCGTCATCGTCGGGGTGGAGTCATTTCATCAACGACAGAAAAGACCACCGAATTTCATGTCACCCGAGTCGTGCAAGCCCTGCAACAAGATATGAACCTGTTATTAGAAAATTTCTGCATCACCTTATCTCATGATCAAATTCCGGCCCATTACTGGGTCAATATTGAACTTGCCCCTGGTTACACCCTTAACAATCCGGTAGAATTTTTGTCTAAGTTTGACACCGCCCTGAAGGATGTTCACACCTCGTATGAGGTCAAACGGCGAGATCAAGTTCCGCCGCCCTGCCTACGCATTCTGGAGTCTGGCAGTTTTGCTCAGGTTCGGAATCGGCTGATTCAGCGGGGGGCGACCGAGTCTCAGTTAAAATTTCCCCTTGTCAGCGAAGACCGTAGTCTGCTGGCTGGTTTGAAGGTGCAACAGGAGGTAAGGCTAACCAACGATGTAATTCCATCTTAAGCCTACCCCTTACTTGACAGTCATGTCGAACCGTTTCTCCCAGCTTTGATAATTTGCTTTTGCTTCCTGCGCCAGCGGTGAGAAGGCAAGGATTTGAGACACCAGCCAATTGACCAGCGAGAGGGGAAACCGAAACGGTCTGGCAATATCCAAAAATAACACTGTGCGGTAGCCATCGGTATCATTCCAAACTTCGTGGGGAAAGGTGTCATCGAAAATCAAGCTCTTGCCTTCCTGCCAATAGGCCATTTCGCCGCCAACGCGAATGCGACAGGCAGACTGAGGTTCTGGCGTCATCAACCCCAAATGATATCGAATCAAGCCTTTGTGCTTACCGCGATGTTCAGGGATATGCTTACCTGGACTTAAAATTGAGAAAAACGCCACTTTTAATCCCGGAATTTGTTTTAGCAGTTTCCAGGTTTCAGGACATCGCTCACAATTCTTCTGGGCAGTAAAGCCAAAAGCGTAAAAGTAATAGGTCTTCCAACCATCGTCTTGGGAGATGCGCTGCTGTCGGGGCATAATATCTTGAAAATTGGGTAGTGCATCAACGTGCTGGAGAACCTGATTCAATTCCTGACGAATCACTCGCCAATTGTCTTCTAGCTGCTTTGCCCAGGGAAACTGATCGGTGCTGAAAAAGATTGAGTCGCCCACTAAAGAATAGGCCGGAACTAAACTCTCCAGCTTTTGAACGATGGAACTTTTAACGATGGCGCTAACGATATCTTTTTTCATTCACCTTCCTGTCTCACAACCCAACATTAAGGGTACTCCACCCCGTGACACTTCACTACGGCGTCCCCCATTTTATAACGAAAGTAACCCTCACCCTCAATTAGATAACAGGGCGCTTTCCATCCTTTCGGTGTGTAGTTCACTGTAGACCAAGGAGCGCAGGACAATTCACGCAAACCCGCCGCAAATTCTAAGAAGGTTGGAGTTGCATTGATCTTATAACTGTTGGCGAATCCACGAATGGCGCGGAACTTCTCATGAATTTGCTCCTTTATCAGGAATAGATCTCGTTCAACACTTTCGTACTCATACCCTGGTGAGATTAAAATTCCGTTCACTTTCAACTGATCGACTAATTGACACAGAGCTTCAACTTCCTCCACTTTCGTTTCTTTAAAGACAGTGGTGTTCAGATAGATGTGGTAGCTAAGCTCTTTCCCCCTTTTCACCATCTCAATCGCTCGGTCGAAAACACCTTGACGGTTGCAAACAAAA
>JAKSDM010000709.1 GCA_022360135.1 Pseudanabaenales cyanobacterium
AGCGGATCATCTGCAGCTTGCAGGCAATAGGTTAAAGTCCAGTTCAGCTCACCTTTGGGCGGCGGTTGCAACACCAGGCAGGTGCGAAACATGGCTGCCTGATCGGGGTTGAGGTTTTGCAAAGGCGCCATCCAGGTGGACAGGGCTTCCTGCAGGCGTGAGACGATGGCGGGGCTAGTTTCCACCTGTCTTTCCGCAGTAATCAGGGCTTGGAGCCACTCTCTGATAGGAATGTCTTGATCAATGGGTGTATTGGGTAGGGGTTGAGTATGGGCGATCGCCCGCACCTGAACATCCACCATAGCGCCCAAGAAACTGAGCAGTAAGTTTTGAGACGATGGCGGCGTCTCCACCCTGGGAGCCCTTTTTAAGCAGTCCTCTGGGCAATCTAAGGCAGTCTGGTAAGCCCTGCAAGCGAGGGGCATCTGCTGAGCAAATTGCCCCAGCCGAGCTTGATCCACCGCACTATCGAGCAGCAGTTGCCAGTGAGCGGTTGTGGCTTGCTCCGACTGCGCCAGTGCTGGAACGAACTTGGTTCTAGCTAACAGATCGAGCCCCCAACGAGCGACATGGGACCAATAGCGAAGATCAGCGCCCAGGTTAGACGCCTCCCCCAACTCGGTTCCCAAAGGCAAACTGCCCAGAAATGTCATTGCCTCTTGCGGGGTCAGCCATATTCCTTTAACCTCCCAGGGATAGAGTGATAAGGCCGCCGTTACTTCTGTTGTAGCGGTATTGGCGGAGTGTACCGGAATCAAGCCATCCAGCTGCATTTGGGTGGGTAAAGAGATGATCTGCGATCGCCATCGTGATGCGGTCGGTTCTGTTTGAAGCCGTATCACAGAAGATGCCTCAACCGTTGACTCAACCCCATTGGCATTACGTTTTTTCCGCTTACGTCCGCCTGTATCCGAGGTTGATTGGGTATGCGGCAATTGCAGGGCGACCTGGGGCAGAATCAGACTAGACTCGTTGGTTGAAACTCGATCTTTGCCTGTCCACTGGGTCTGAGAAACGATAAAGGAGACCAATTCAGCGGGCGTCATCCCAAAAGGATGGGCCAAGGTTTGATTTAATTGAGGAAATTCTTTGGCGTCAATCCGACGCCAGGTTTCTCCCCAAATGAAAAATTGTTTCCCTTCAAGTATCCAACTACCGTGTAAAATCGCCATGCGAGATAAAACTCTTGATGATAAACGCCTTGACTATAACGGGGATGCTTGGGCATAAAAAATCTGTAGGAAAGGGGATGGCGGATCGTCAAGCAATGCAATCGCCTATAGGTAGAAACTTGAGAATGGGAGCCCTGGAAAAGCCGGATGCGATGTATCCGGAGAGCAAGCAATCGTGGGCGCAATATTGTGGGAGTCTAATCATCCCCCTGAACACCTTTAACAATTCGCGAGAGTTCGCTCTTCTCATCGACTGAAATGCGAGTAGGCGCACCGCTGATGATGCGCTCTAGGTTGCGGAAGGAGTCTTTAATTTCGGGACCATGTGCGCTGATGGTATACTCCCGAATGCCTTTGTCATGCCAGGAACCCCGCATCTTGAAGACATTGATGGCGCGGGACATCTGACCTCGAATCTCGACATATTGAAGCATCAAGATGGTATCGGTAATGGTCGAAATGTGAGAGTCGGTAATGGAGTGGGACCCCATGAACTGTTCGGTTGTATTCGTAAAGAAACCTGTGATTTCTTCTTGTTTAGCATATCCTGTCACCCCAATCACGAACTGCCGGAAAGAATTGTTACTTACCCCTCGATCCAGAGCTGAAAGAGAATCAATGGCAATTCGAGCCGGTTTAAATTCAGCAATTTCTGACTTAATAATTTGCAGATGATCCTCCAAACCCGCTGATTCAGGATAAGCGCAGATGATTTTGAGCAGTCCCTTACGCTCTAACTCTTCAAAGTTAATTCCCCAAGATGAAGCGTTTCGAAAAAGCTGCGCTCTAGACTCTTCATAGGCAAACAGAATGGCCCGCTCTCCCGCTTTGCAGGCATCCTCCAAGAACTTACTGACCAGCAGCGTCTTACCGGTTCCAGTGGCGCCAGTGGCCAAAATAATTGAGTCTTTGAAGAAGCCGCCGCCGCACATTTCGTCTAGTGTTTTAACCCCGGATGAGACTCGAACATTCGATGATCGTTGCGTCAGGCGCATTGCCCCAAGTGGGAAAATATTGATGCCATGGTCTGTAATAGTAAAGGGATATTCTCCTTTCATGTGGGTTGTACCCCGAAGTTTAAGAATTTCAATCGTGCGTCGCCGCCGTTCTCCCTCCAATGCATTCCGGACAATCACCACATTGTCAGAGACAAACTCTTCCACTCCGTAACGAGCGACGGGGCCATATTCTTCCACCCGCTCGGTTGTCATTAAGGTGGTTACGCCCATTTGTTTAAGCCGTGCGACCAAACGGAAAATTTCCCGGCGGACGACGGAAGCAGCGTCATACTGTTGAAAAACGGCGGTCACTGAGTCGATGGAAACTCGCTTAGCTTTATATTTGCGGATAGCATACTGGATGCGCTCAATCAACGCCGACAGGTCAAAATTGCCGACCACATCCTGTCCCTCAGGATCAGGGGAAGCATCAAGAATAAAAAGTTTACCGTCATCGACTAGCTGCTGCAGATCCCAACCAAAGCTAAAGGCATTTTTGATGATGTCATCAGGGGATTCCTCGAAGGTGACAAAAACCCCGGCTTCTTCGAAGTGGATAATGCCGTTGTAGAGAAATTGGACTGTCATCATGGTCTTGCCTGTACCGGATGTTCCACTGACCAGAGTGGTTCTACCAACGGGTAAGCCGCCATGACTAATATCATCAAACCCTTCGATCATGGTCCGAATCTTTTGGACGCCCGTTAGCTTCACTTTATTTTTTTGTTCGCCTAGAGAAGATTGATACATAGCCTCTTATATAGAATTACTTTAGTAAAACAGACTTGAAAAATACTGGTTTTCAAATTGTAAGAAAATTGAAAAGCTTGAATGATAAGGTTGGGATCGCCTTCGGATTTTGATCTAATGGCTATATTGAAATCAGTCAACGTTACGGACTCACTTCAAAGTTCATCTTCGTGTAACTCATCGTAAAGTAAGTCTAAACCAATCAGCACTTTCTCTCGGTCGGATAAGTCTCCAATAATTTTACGAACTGGAGGCGGCAAAATTTTCGCTAGGGTAGGCGTCGCCAATATTTTGTCCTCTTCCGCCAACTGAGGATTTTTCAGCACATCAATCACCTTCAACGCATAGACCCCCTGAAACTCTCGTTCCAAAATATTGTTAAGCGTTTTGAGCGCCCGAATTGAGTTTGGGGTGTTGCCCGCCACATAGAGTTTGAGGATATAGGTTTCTTTAGATGAACTCATAATTTTTAATTAGTCGCTTTAGTATGTTGACAGATAGGTGAGTCCAATGCATGTGGGAATCCTATTGCTTTGCTTCACATTTCCCGAGGAATTGAGCGCCGATACATCTCACACAGATGGGCAATGACATCAATCAGAGTTAATCGGTAATCGAGTAAGATATCTTCACTACGACCCTCTAGCTGAAGCTGCTTAGAGAATTCATCCATCAGGTCCATGTGAATCTCAACCAGTTGAGAGACTGAAATATCTGCAAAAAAAGCGACGTTAACATAATCATCAATCTTTTGATTGAGGTGACTATCCTTAGAAAAATACTTAAGGACAATGATGCGG
>JAKSDM010000835.1 GCA_022360135.1 Pseudanabaenales cyanobacterium
CGCATCCAACCCGCCATAATTACCCACTCCACTTGATATTTCTGCAAAGTTTGGATGATGTGCTTGTCCAGAGTTTCTCTAGATTCGAACACTCGATGGTTCAGAAGTACAGCTGGAATATCTAAGCGTTTTGCTCGCTCTGCCACCCCGGCTTCTGGATTGTTATAAATCAGTGCTTGAATGCTGGCGTTGAGTTCGCCATTGGCGATCGCACGGGCAATGGCCTCCATATTACTGCCGCTGCCAGAGGCCAAAATGCCTAACTTAAGGGGAGGATTAAACGGGTAAGGTTGGTTGGGTAAGGCAGGTGAAATCAGATAGCGTGTCATAGAGGGAGTATTCATGGTCTAGCTGCTTTCAGGAACTTGCCTGATTCATCCTTGAGAAAGGAGAAAATTGTGGGCAAGTTACAGCTTAGACCTTAGGGAGGTATTAGGATATCTACTAAGCAAGAATTAAAGGTCGGCACAGGTGGAAGGCAAACCTTACTCTAGGCTATGGCGTTTTTAATGTTTTATCGGGTTGGCGGGTTGGCGTTAACCCTCAGGGAAATCTTGTAAGGATGGCTTCTCAGAAATTTGAGCAGCTAGATGACGATGCGATCGCGGCCTGGATACTCTTGGCGCCCGCATTACTTTTGCTAAGTCTCTTTGTCTTCTGGCCAATCCTCTACCTGCTTTACCTTAGTTTCACCACGGGCAGCTTTACCAGAGAAGGTGTCCAGTGGATTGGCCTGCAAAATTACCGGCGGTTATTAATCGATCCAGATTTTTGGCAAGTACTCAAAAACACCGCCTACTTTACCCTGGCGACCCTTCTCCCCAGCTTGGCGATGCCTTTAGGGTTAGCCGTTTTGCTGAATCAGAGCTTGGCTCTAAGGGGACTTCTGAGAACCGCCTACTTCATTCCTTCAATTACTTCACTGGTGGCGGTCGGCCTAGGATTTCGCGGGTTGTTTCAGGCCGATGGCCCAGTTAATCATCTACTAGATACTCTAGGTGTCGCTCCAATTCCTTGGCTCAGCAGCACGACCTGGGCAATGCCAGTGCTGATTATCCTCACCATTTGGAAGCAGATTGGATTCAACATGGTTGTGTTCTTGGCTGGCTTGCAAACCATCCCACTTAACCGTTATGAAGCTGCAGAATTAGACGGCGCAGACTCCTGGCGGCAGTTTTGTCATGTCACCTTGCCAGGCTTGCAGCCTACTCTCATCTTCACGACTATCACGACCACCATCTTCACTTTGAGAAGTTTTGAGCAGATTTATGTGATTACAGGGGGAGGACCGTTAAATTCAACCAATATTTTGGTCTATTACATCTATGAACAAGCCTTCGCCCAATTCGACTTCGGCTACGCTGCCGCTGCCGCCAATGTACTCTTAACCTTCACTCTCCTGCTAATCTATTTTCAATTAAGGGTTTCGAGAACTGAGAATTGATTACTATAATGTACTCTTAACCTTTACTCTCCTGCCAATCTATTTTCCATTAAGAATTTTAGGAACTGGGGACTGATTATTTTGACGCCACAACTCTTGTCGCTTTAGCGCTAGCCAGAGCTTTGTCAATCAGCTTTAGTCAGACTTGATAGACTGTCCAGCTAGCAGCCAACACCCAATTGCTGATTTTTCCAAATAAACTGCGCGTTACGCCAAAAAGCAGGGAATAGTAAATGTATCAGGGTTCATCAGAATCTCAATAAACCGCTTTTAGCTAGAAACTTCATTTCCTCCAACAATCATTACCGATACAAACTGGGAATAATTTAGACTAGGCCTGTAAAGCAACCCAAGTAATACGCCGCCGCCCTTAAGTAATTTCCATGGTTTGAGTGAGCACCAGAAGCCATCAGCTATGAGCCCAAAAGACTTTTCCTCCCGATCTCCCGCCGCCAATAAGGCGGCTTCTGTTGCTCGGACGTACTCTGCAGAGACCGATGGGAAAGTTAATTCTCACTCAAAAATCTTAGATCAAGCCTCTCTGGAACAGATTCTCAATACCATTACTGACCCTGTTTTCGTCAAGGATGAACAGCATCGCTTGATTATTCTCAATGACGCCTACTGTCAATTTGTGGGGCGGACTCGAGAGGAAATCATCGGTTCATCAGAGCATCATGTCTTCTCTGAAGAAGAGGTTGACCAATTTTGGCGGAGTGATGACCAGGTTTTAGCCACAGGAGCTGAGTATGAGCAAGAACAATACCTGACGGATGCTCGCGGGGAATTGCATGTCATCTCAACCAGAAAGTCTTTATCTTACGACGTCACTGGAAACCCCATCATCATTGGCGCGATTCGGGATATTACCGCCTCTAAGCAGGCTGAAATCGCCCTGAAGCAACAAGCTGAGCGGGAGCGTCTATTGGGGGCGATCGCCCAATATATCCTCAAGTCGCCCGACATAGAGCAACTCCTGACCACGACCGCCCACGAAATCCGTCGTTTTCTCAAGGCCGATCGGCTTTTCTTCTACAGCCTCGAGTCGGGAGCAGAGGGGGTGATCGCGGAATCTTTGAAGAAGAACCGGACCTCTCTCAAGGGGATAATGCTGGAAGAAATGGGGTTCTCTATAGAAGAACTACCTCACTATGAGCAGGGAGATGTTCAAGTTATAGAGGATGTCAGTCAGGCAAACCTGTCTCCCGTCCAGGTTGCTCGGATGAAAGAACTGCAGATCAAGGCTAGTCTGATCATTCCAGTCGTGCAGGGCAAAAGAGTGTGGGGATTAATCTTTGCCCATCGCTGTCGGCAGACGCGCCATTGGCAACCTTGGGAAATTGAGTCTCTCAAAGAGTTGGCGATTCAGGTTGGTAGTGCAATTCGCCAAACAAAGCTCTATCAGCAGGTGCAGCAACTCAATGCAGATTTAGAGCGGGAAGTGCAGCAACGCACAACCGAACTCCAAATCGCCTTAGATTTTGAAGCGACTCTTAAACGGATTACGGATCGGGTGCGGGATAGCCTGGATGAAAATCAAATTCTGCAAACAGCAGTCAAGGAGTTGACGGAGGCGCTGAATGTTAAAGGGTCAAATACAGCTCTATATGATCTCGAGCAAGGAACCTCCACCATCTATCACGAATACACCACTTCTCTGTCATCCTCCCAAGGGAAAGTTTCTCAGATGGAAGCTTTTCCAGAGGTCTATCATCAACTTTTGGAAGGACAATACTTACAGTTTTGCTCGGTATTTCCTAACCCGGATCGGGGTCATGTCGCCATGTTCGCCTGCCCCATTTTGGACGATCGAGATGTGCTTGGGGATCTTTGGCTGATTCACGACAAAGACCACGGCTTCGGTGATATAGAGATTCGTTTGGTGCAACAGGTGGCCAACCAGTGCGCGATCGCAATTCGCCAAGCTCGCCTTTACCAGGCCGCCCAATCTCAAGTGGCGGAATTAGAGCGGCTTAACACCCTTAAGGACGACTTCCTGAGTACGGTTTCCCATGAGTTGCGCACGCCAGTCACCAGTATGAAAGTCGCCCTACAGCTTCTGGGGATTACACTGAACCAGGAATTTAATCTAGATGAAGAGTTACGAAAACCTAAACCTGAACAGAACCGGATCGGGCGCTATTTTCAAATTCTGCAAGAAGAATGTGAGCGAGAAATCACTCTGATTAATGACCTGCTAGATTTACAACGCCTAGACTTGGGGAACCATCCCATCACCCCGCAAACAATTCACCTGCAAGATTGGCTGCCTGGTATTGTCGATGGCTTTCAGACGCGAGCTAAAAATCGAAGTCAGGAGCTGCAGCTTCACTTTGCATCCAATTTGCCGACCCTGGTTTCAGATTTAGCCAGTCTGGAGCGTGTCCTGGCTGAATTGCTTAACAATGCTTGCAAGTATACGCCGCCCGGTGAATATATCAATCTAGAAGTGATTTATCAGCCGACCGATAAGATTCAGATCATTTTGAGTAACTCAGGTATCGAAATTCCAGCAGATGAAATCCCTCGAATTTTTGATAAGTTTTATCGCGTCCCCAGTTCTGATCCCTGGCGACAGGGCGGTACTGGTTTGGGGCTGGCGCTCGTGCAGAAACTCCTATTGCACCTGCAGGGTGATATTCAAGTAGCCAGCAGCAACAACACAACTTCCTTCACTGTCGAATTACCCTTAAAGCTCTCAGAATTAACCGGGGCTAAAGGTTCCAACTTATAGCGGGAAATGTTTTCCTGCAGATA
>JAKSDM010000305.1 GCA_022360135.1 Pseudanabaenales cyanobacterium
CCCCGGCTTTGCCGGGGCGACTCGAAAAGGTTTGACCGTGTGAGCAGATTTGACACAGTTAACAGGTGTTGTGGGTTCAATCGTGTTGATTCATAAGCGATCAACTCTCTAAATGAGAATGGGCCAAACCAGTGCTTTTACGCAACATGCCCTTTGAGGGCTAATCTAACCGCCCCTTTGAGGGGCTAACAGATGATAAGCCTCCGGCTTTGCCGGAGGCAATTTAACTTGCCCGTAGAGAGGTTGCCTGAAACCTCTCTACGTATCGTTGAGATTTCCAAAGGCGCCCCTAAACGGCTTCGCTTCCAGACTACTGAAGGAAACGACGCTTGCCCGACTAATCGTTTAAAGGAGTACAAATATGTGATAAATATCACTACTTTGTCTGACAAGGATCACAAGTTCTTGGGCGGAATTCTGATCCTTTTTTGGGAATTACTCAATATAGAGGGAACGAGAGAGACAACCAAACTAACGAGGTTAACGTATGACTCCTGATTTGAACAATGTTCTCCAAGTCTTGATCATTGCTGTTCTAGCCAGCATCGGCTTGTGTTCCGGGATTTATTGGACATTACCCAAAGCGACAAAAATTTAAGTTGGTTGATTTCATTGGATTTCCCACTCGGTAGTGATATCGGGTGGGTTAGTCATGTTTTGGCATTGCATAGAGGCGCTAATGTGCGCTTAGTCTGCGGTTAGGAGAAGCAGGCAGTAGTTAAGTAGGCGGTCGATGAGGGATAGATCAGCTTCTCGGTGCAGCGCGGTTTTCTAATACCCTGCCTATTTTCTATCCTCTACTGTCTACGGTATCTCCTCAATGGGCAAATCATTAGCTCGCCAAACAACCATATCACCGTCTAAATGGAGGATGGATTTAAAACCTGCTGCTTGCAACGTCCGCTCAGCAAAGTTAGCTCGTATGCCTCGCTCACAATACACGACAATCTCCTGGCCGCCTAAAGCGCTGACTTCCTCAAGGCGCTCAGGCAATTCCCGATAGTGGATATTGATGGCCCCAGGAATATGTCCTGCCCGGTACTCTCTAGCCGTACGGACGTCCAAAATTATCGGCGCTGTCTTAGCTTCAATTTGCTCTGCCAAGTCGGCTTGGGAGATCAGACCACTGGCGTTGACGCCATCGCTACAGGCTACGGAGCCTATCGCTATCACTGACGCCAATAGCAGCGGCAATCCCCGACGAACGATACATTGAAATTCATGCATATTTTTCAGGGGAGACGGGAGAGCAGACGAGAACAGGGCGGCAGGGAAGGAGCGACGGGGGGCTGAGGACATTGAAAGGTGAGGGCGGCTAAGGCGCCATAGCGGTATCTCAGTATATCTACTGGGCAGTTGAGCGGGCAATCGTTATCCTAGAGATTTGGTGGTGTCTACTGGGTTGCATATACGAAATTGGCGTTGGGCTGAAGGGAAATGAGTCAATACCCAGATTTTGGATGTTATCACTATCAAGTTAAACGAGAATTGGGAAAAAATTATGCCGGAGGGCGCGTTACCTACCTGGCGAATAATACTAAGACCCAGCAACCTGTGGTTATCAAGCAGTTTGAGTTTGCTCGCTCGGGCAGTAGTTGGAAGGATCACGCTGCTTACGAGCGAGAGCTGCAAGTCCTAGAAATACTTAACCATCCCAGTATTCCTCACTATCTAAACAGCTTTGAAACCCCCACCGGTTTCTGTATTGTTCAAGAATATAAAAAAGCGGCCTCCTTGGCGCAACCGCGCCACTTCAGGCCAGAGGAAATTAAGCAGATTGCGGTGGCGATCTTAAAGGTCCTGGTATACCTCCAATCACAAAGTCCGCCTATTATTCATCGGGATCTTAAACCCGACAATATTTTAGTTGATCGCTCCAAACGGTTAAGGGCGTACTTAGTCGATTTTGGCTTTGCTCATCTAGGCGATAAAGATGTAGCCGTCAGCAGTGTGGTTAAAGGGACTTTGGGGTTTATGCCGCCAGAGCAAGTCTACAACCGTCAGTTAACGGAAGCCTCAGACTTGTACAGCTTAGGAGCGACCCTGATTTGTTTGTTGACCAAGAGAAAATCAACCGAAGTTGGAGAGTTAATTGATGAAACTGGCCGGATTAATTTGCAGCCTTTGCCCTCGGACTTGAGTCCTCAGTTTGTTGACTGGCTAGCAAAAATGACGGCTCCCAATGTCAGAGATCGATACGACGATGCTGCAGAAGCCTTAGCAGCCTTGCGGCCAATAGAGGTGGTTGATCATGCTAAACCCTTTGTAAGAAAGGTATTCCGTTCTCTTAGGTCTCAGCGGAAAACCCTAGCAGTTGGGGGGGGTATTACGCTAGGCGGATTAGCGCTCTTGGCGCTGATTGGAGTCATGCCGAGGGGTGGGAAAACTGTCGTGGCGGCGATGTGTGGAAAGCTGCAAAAGACCCAAGTTGATGACCAAGCAGTCGAGCATTTGCTGGCCACAGGCGAATGTGTCGGATGCGATTTAACCGGAGCTAACTTGACGGCCGTCAACTTGAAGCGGGCCAATTTGGCTGGCGCCAGGTTGGTGGATGTCCAAATGGAACGGGTTGATTTGGAGGATGCCAATCTGGAATGTGCTGAGCTGACAGGTAACCTTAAGGAGATTGACTTAGAGGGCGCCAATCTAGAGTGGGCCAGCCTTGCTTGGAGCAATTTGCAAAAGGCTGACCTCCGAAATACGAATCTAAACGAGGCTGATCTGAAAGCCGCTAATCTAGAGCACGCTAACTTAGAGGGGGCTAATCTGGAAAATGCCAACCTGGAAAACGTCAGCTTAAATGGGGCTCAACTGAAGGGCGCGAAGCTGAAAAATGCAGATCTCGATCAGGCTTTGATGTGGGGAGTCGAGCTGGAAGGTCTCCAGCTTGAAAATGTCCAGCGATTGAAAGGTATCCAATTGGGAGAGGCGAATCTAGATGGACTTAACTTGCAAGGTGTTGATTTAGAGGGGGCTAATCTAAATCGCGCCAGCCTCAGAGAGGCTGAGTTAGCGGGTGCTAATTTCGAAGAAATCTCTCTGATGAATAGCATTTTGATTAATGCCAACCTAGAGAATGCCAACCTGGAGAATGCCAACCTAAAAGATGCTGACTTGGCGGGCGCCAATTTGAAAGGCGCAACGCTTAGGGGTGCAAATTCTGAAGGGACCAACCTTAGCGGCGCGATCCTCTGCAACACAACAATGCCGGACGGGACAGTCGAAAACCAAGATTGTTAGAAGATAGCTGTTGCATTAAACGGGCCAAACTGTTGACATATTGGTCTTGGACTGTCTCGATTGTGAGCAAACTCCAGGGCCTTTGTGCGCTTTCGAGCCATGCTGATCACCCAAGACTTTGACCGTCGTCTGATAGAGCGCGCCGTGGAGATGGCTCAGCAAAATAGTGGATTCAGCGCCAGACGCTTAAGCGTTGCGCTCGATTCAAATCCTTTGTGGGGCGCCGCCCGGGTAGAAGACACCTTTAATCTATGGGGGCAGACGTTGGGCGCCATTGCCCATGACCTGATCCCCTCAGACGGTTGTCTTGGAGTCCCTGGTATTGAACCGCTTCAGGCCATTTAAAAACATCGGGATGATTTTTTCTGTAAATGTCTGCGGGTCGCGCCGCCAAGCTCTCTGAGCAGCAGTAATCCGGGTGCGCTGAAGGTCAGGGGCGAGGAGAGTGGCTGGTAGGCGCTCCATTAGATATTGAGGTCGTTCCCAGATCGGGAGTGTATCGGCGATGTCGAGAAGTTTGCCCACCCGACGGAGTTCCGCCCCTAAGGCGATATCCATACCAGATTCATAGGCGGCATGCTCAATCGCCGTATATTTTTGTTTTGCCTGCTCAACCTTACGTTTATGTGCGGGGCTCTTGCGGGCGAGCTGGGCTAACCAACGGTTGCCCCAGCGAACATGACTGGTTTCCTCGGGTAGGATGCGTTCAATGGTTTCACGAATTTGGCCATTCTCATCAGTTTGGGGCACCTGCTTGAGGGCGTAAATATGGGCGGAGAAATACTCACATCCCCGCTTTTCCGTCACATTAATCGCCGCCAGTGAGGCGATTACACCCTCTTCAAGATCATCGTAGTAGTCTTGATCGATTAGGCGCTCAAATTCATCAATGTAGGAAGCGCCAGGGGGGGCGCCGATATTAGCGCCCAAATCCATTAGCAGATCGGTCAACCACATGGCGTGGCGGGCTTCTTCTGAAACATGACGGGAAAGATCCTGAATTAGATCAGGAAACTGCCCGTCTAATTTTTCGATTACATTTGTCAAATCTTTGCAGCTGCGTTGCTCATTGTAGCGGTAGCGATTCAGAGTAATGAGGTGAACTTCGCGATCGCCCACCACCGACTTCATGATGTCACGCGCACTGATGGAATTCAGAAATTTGCGAGGATAAGCAACAGTCATAATGATTATTGCATTTTGCAAAGAGTATTTTTGGATTGTACCTTAGTTGCTTGAAGGTTGGAACCTCGCCCAAGATATTCTCCGCAGCTTTGCTTCAGATCACTCGCCAGATGTCAATTTCCACAGCTCATAGACTCCCGGCTCCTGAACCCCCTCAACCTGACCACCGTAGGTTTGCTCCATCGCCTGAATCAGGTCTCCTGAGGCGTAGATCACAAACACATCGCTGAATGAGTCAGAGATGTCAGGGACATCCGGCAACCGGGTCATTTGAAAAGGCGTATGCGGTTTGAGCCAATAGCTAAGGGAAATCGCATTTCCCAAATTGGTGCCTGAGAGATGACCCACCACTACCGGATTGCTGGCCTGATTAATCACCCGAGCGATGTTGAAGTTATGGTAACTGATCCCTTTGTTCCACCAGGTATGGGCTTGGGCGCTAAGGCTGCACGATAACATCCCAGCTAGCAATAATCCAATCAGTAACCCTTTACCCTGACGGCGTTGAGCTAAAGCTTGAGCAGACAGTTGACTGCCTACCCAATAGGCCACCATCAGTTGAACCCCAATCAAAGTGGGCAAGAAATAGCGCGTCGAGATGGATCGTTGTCCCCCCATCAGGAGGTCAGGCAGAATTAATCCTAAGGCGGGAATAAGCGTTAATGTGAGGACAAACCACACCGCTCGCTTAGGTCGTTGCTGGGCCAAGCTATAAGCCCCGATCGCAGCCATCATTAACACCAAAGGGGGGGCGATATAAGTAAAGGGATGCTCCAGATCAAAGCCCGGATCAATAAATAGGGAGCTAAGGTGAAGGCCCCAAAGCTTTACCAAAAAATCTAGCGATCTTTCGGCAGTGGCCCATTCGGTTACTTGCTTTAGCTGGCTGAATTGGATCAGTATCACTGTCAACCAGGGACTGAACAAAACCAGCGTTGCCAATAGCGACAATCCGTAAGCCAGCCACTGACGCCTGCGGGTAGTCATCAGCACGAATAATCCCTGAGCGATCGCAACCAGCACCGTCAGCAG
>JAKSDM010000770.1 GCA_022360135.1 Pseudanabaenales cyanobacterium
ATTTCTCTCAGCTCAGACGTACTTAAATATACCAGCATTACGCTGGGGGAATGGCTTGAGATCTGCTATAGCCAGTGTGGTCAACCCTCTTCAGTGAAGGTTGCAGTGGAGTAGCAATCATAGGTTCTGGTTACCACGAGTAAGCCGCTTTCAACTCTTCCTGCAGCATCTCCTGATAAATCTCAGGCAGGGCGGCGCTCATGCTATTGCTTTCAATCCCATATCCTAAGCTGGTCCAGGTGTTTGACAGGATTTTCAGCACCCGGTCGATTTTTCCCTGTTGCAATAACTCAGACACATTGACGCCCCAAGCGTTTGTATCCATCAGCCAGTGATAAACCACATGGTCTTGAAATTCGGGTTCAAAGCTGTAGGAGTCCCAAAACTCAAACCAGGCTGGGGGTTGCGGATGGTACTTTTTGGCTTTATCTAGCCAGGTGGTGGTTAGAAACTGATAGCGCCCAGCGGCTGTAGTGCAATCACCCCGGTTTGGGCCTGCCACGATTTCAATACAATAGTCTGGGTGACGACTAAGGTCTTGGACATATTCCCCACCATACAGCACATGGTAGGGGTAGTCAGTATTGGACTCGGCTGCAGAAATGGTCCGCATCAGCGCTCGAACATAGGGATCGCCGCCCTGCATTGACAGCGAGACTGGAGAAGCCCCCCGCCAATTACTAGAGAAACCACTGGAGAATTTATATAGCGGTGAAGATTGGTTAATCACCCAAGCCACCCCTAACAACATCAAGGCTGTGATCAACAATGGACCATGATCCTCTTTTTCGGAGGATTTCGACGGTTGGTTGGTTAGGAGTTTGCGATCGCGGGGAGGTAAAGAACTCACAGGAACAACTGTCTGGATTTGGACTGAATCCACCTAGAGGCCAGTGACGATTCGTCCTTGACACCCCTAAACACCTATAGACTATCAAAAAACAGCACAAGTTCCAGTTATCTTAACGTATGTAGGTTTAATATTCTCTCCTGGACGTCAACTTAATTAGGCTCAAAATACTTTACGAGAAGGGCGCAGCCCTACAGAATCCAAAATCTAAAATCTAAAATCTAAAATCCAGTCTATACCTGACTCCTAACTCCTGAACCCAGTCTATGGTCTTTTGAACAACATTTTCAATTCCCGCCAAACTGGCGAGGGTTGGACAACCTGGTTTGGCTGGGTCAAGACGCCGTGTCTAGGGCTAAACAGCAAAGCAAGGATAAATAGTCCAGACACCACTAGAACGATAGCTGGCCCCGAAGGCAGGTTGAACCAATAGCTGAGATACATGCCGCTGACGCTAGAAAAGATACCGATACCGGCTCCCAACGCCATTACCTGATGTAATCGGGGGGCCAGCAGATAAGCCGTAGCGCCGGGGGTAATGAGTAAAGACAGCACCAGCACTACCCCGACGGCCTTAAGACTGGCGACCACCGTTAGGGCAATCAAGGCCATTAACCCAAAATTCAGTAGATTGACAGGTAACCCCACCGCTTGGGCGCCCTGCGGATCAAAGGTGTAGAACAGTAACTCCTTGTACAGCAGTCCCACCACTAACAAGACGATCGCCGCAATAATGGCGGTGTCTCGCACATCGGCAGCCGTCACCCCCAAGATATTGCCAAACAAAAAGTGGTTGAGGTCAATTTTGTTGTCTTTCTGGATCGCCGTAATCAGGGTGATGCCCAATGCAAAAAAAGCAGACAATACAATTCCCATCGCCGCATCTTCTTTGATCGGCGATCGGGTTCGAATCCAAGCAATCGCAAGTGTACTCAAAATGCCAGCCATAAAAGCCCCGACAAAAATATTAGCGCCCAGCAAGAATGCGATCGCCAAACCCGGCAGCACCGAATGACTAATGGCGTCTCCCAGCAACGCCAACCGCTGCACCATCAAGTAGCTGCCCACCAAAGAGCAAACCAGACCGACCAGCACTGCAATCACTAAGGATCGCTGCATAAACGAGTATTGAAGGGGTTCGATCAGAGCATCCATAGGAAGAGGGAGATAAGAGAGATGGGGAGGCAGGGGGAGATAGGGAGGGAAATCAAATCCAAAATCCAAAATCCAAAATCTAAAATTCAAAATCTAAAATTCAAAATCCCTAAAAATTAGAGAGATGAAAACAGAGAATGGAGGAAGATAAGGCAAATTATCCTATGCTGCAAAAAAATTCACCTTGCCGCCATACGCTCGATGCAGATTATCTGTATTCAAGACGTGCTGTCGAGAGCCGCTGGCGACCAGGGTGCGGTTAAGTAGGATTAAGTCGTCGAAGTGGGTGATCGACTCGCCCAGATCGTGGTTAACCACCAGAACGATCTTGCCAGCGTTGGCTAGCTCATGGAAGATTTCAAACAGCACCGACTCGGTTTTTTGATCGACGCCGACAAAAGGTTCGTCAAAGCAAAAGACGTCGGCCTCCTGAGTGAGCGCGCGCGCCAGGAAAACGCGTTGCTGTTGACCGCCAGAGAGTTGCCCGATGGGGCGATCGCGGAAGTCGGCCAGGCTAACTCGCTCCAGGGCCGTCAGAGCTTTACGGCGACTGACCGTGGAAAATCGGCGAAACCAACCCGTTTTCTGCACCCTTCCCATCAGCGCCACATCCCAGACAGTAGCTGGGTATAGCCAGTCAATTTGGCTGCGTTGGGGAACGTAGGCGACGCAGTGACGTTGATCTAAAAGAGGCCGATCCCCATAAAGCACCAGTCCTGCTGCGACCGGAACAAGACCCAACATCGCCTTCAAGAGTGTGCTCTTACCCGCGCCATTGGGACCAATCATCCCCGTCAGGCGCCCTGGGCGAATGACCAAACTGACGTCTTCCAATGCCTTAAC
>JAKSDM010000654.1 GCA_022360135.1 Pseudanabaenales cyanobacterium
GACCTTTCTATCAGAGACTGTAACCTAACCGATTTCTTCAAAGCTTCTTGTTGCCTTTTTTGCGTTTCCAGCGTTGCTTTTTCTTCATTGAATTTTTGCTGCAGTTGGGTTTTAATTCGCTCATAGAAAGTTTGTACTTCTGGAGCGTCAAACTTCAAATGTAGTGGATCCGCCGCCAATCGATCCATGTCTCCCTGTTCTAATACGTCCCTAATAGCGCGCCTCTGACGGATTGCTTGGGCTCGCAGAACTAAATCTTCTAGGCGATCGCGGTGATAAGATTTTTGATTAGCCCATTGCCCACTTATCACGGCTTGTAGCTGTTCAAAAATGGCTTGGACATAGACACTATGGCTAGCCCGAACAACACCAGCGACAGCCACGGCTGTCAACACGACCGCAGCCGTCATCGACGCTACAGGAAGCCACAAACCCAGAATAAAAACGTAATAAGAGAGGGCCCAGAGCAGTATTAGACTCCCTATCATCCAAACCCAAAACAGCCTCACACGGCGTGCATAGAATGCAATCAGGCCTCCAATTAAACTCCACACACCGATCAAAAAGATTTCCCCGATTTCCGGCCAACTCCAGATCAACGGTCGGCCATCCAGCACTGCACTAATCAGTTGACTCGTGGCTTGAGCATGCACCATCACCCCAGACATGCCTCGAAAGCCTGGCGACGTCTCAAGGTAAGGGGTTGTGACCATGTCATTCACAACGAGTGAGGTGTACCCCACTAAAATAATTCGATTGCGAATCCACTCGGGATCCACTTGATCCTCCAAGACATCACTCAGACTCACTTGCCGAACAGCATCTTGGGGGGCTCGATAGTTCAGCATGATTTCATAATCAACTACCTCAGCATTGGCGTAACCTCCCGATTGGCTAAACAATTTAGGGGCAACGGTGTTATGCCAAAGCAGATTTCCCGCCTCAGTTTGTTCGGCGTAGAAACCCTCATCTTCTAGATAAATCACCGCTAATAAAAGACTCAAAGAGAGCAATTCTTCTCCTGGCTGGTTACATAGGTGCGATCTCACCACCTCATTCACAAACAATGCAGTGGGTGCGGACACCA
>JAKSDM010000248.1 GCA_022360135.1 Pseudanabaenales cyanobacterium
CTTGGCTTGAATTTGCAATGAAATGCGACTACCTGGAAATTGAAGCCGGACACAAACTCCTTGCAACTTACAATCAAGTTTTAGCAGGCTTAGTCACCATGATTAATAATCATGCCCCCTGGCTAATATAACCCTAATTCCCCTCATCCTCCCCCTCCCCCCCCCTTCCTCCCCCTCCCCCCCTCCCCCCCCTACTTTCCAAGCCTTACCCCATGCCCATCACCCTCCCCCCTGGAATGGCTGCCCAACGGGACGATCGCAATCCTCCCCCCAATAATCGCCAACTTTTGACCCTCTTGGGATTGTTGGTGGGGCTGGTGGGGCTGGTGATTGGGTTGGTGGGGGTGGTGATCAATCAATTGGTGTGGTGGATTCCGCCGAGTGTGGAACGACAGTTGGGGGCGATCGCGGTTCCCCCGTTTGAACGACTGGCGGAACCCTCGGCGAGGCAGACTGAATTAAATCGGCTTCTGGATCGACTGGAAGCGGAGCTGTCGGTGGAGTTGCGGCAAGGGCGGGACTATCAGGTGTTGTATGTGCCTGAACCGACGGTGAATGCTTTGGCGATACCGGGCGATCGCGTGATTATCTACCAGGGGTTGCTGGAACAAATGGGATCGGAAAATGAGTTGATGATGGTGTTGGGCCATGAGTTGGGCCATTTTGCCCATCGGGATCATCTCCGCAGTTTGGGGCGAGGTGTGATGTTGCGGGTGGCGATCGCGAGTGTGTTGGGCGATTTGGGTTCGCTGTCACAAATTGCGGTATCGGGAATTGAGCGGCTGAGTCAGGCGAGATTTTCGCAGGGGCAGGAACGGCAGGCGGATGAGTTTGGGTTGGAACTGCTTTATCAAACCTATGGCCATGTGGCGGGGGCGACGGATTTTTTTGCCCGGATGAGGGAGGCGCGGGGACGGAGTATAACGGATTTTATGGCGAGTCATCCGGCTCCGCCGGAACGGGTTAAGCGGTTGGAGCAATTGATTGAGAGGCGGAATTATTCGGTGGAAGCGCTTGCTCCGCTACCGTCTGTACTGCAAGGTGAGTGAGCAAGTTTCTGCAGGGGTTTGCCATAATTGGGTTAGGATAACCCCAAGTTTGCAGTATGGCCAAAACATCTGACGCTTCAATGGGCAAAGTTGTGACTTCGCTAACGGTGACCAATCGCGCCGATCAGATTTTAGCTGCTCGTGGTGCGATCGCGCCTGAGCAAGTTCGCTCTATTACGTTGGAAAATGTACTGGTTGATACGGGGGCAACGACACTTTGCTTACCTGCAGATGCGATCGCTAAGCTGGGGCTAGAAATCCTCAAGGAAGTGGATGTTTCTACTGCAACTGGCATCAGTAAAGCCAGAATCTTTCAAGACGCCAAAATCTCTCTTTGCGATCGAGAAGGAACGTTTGAATGTCTGGAACTGCCGGGGGGACGCGATGCGCTCATTGGCGTTATTCCTCTAGAGGCGCTTGGGCTAGAGCTTGACTTGAAGCATCGAAGGTTGAAGGTGTTGCCCACGGA
>JAKSDM010001164.1 GCA_022360135.1 Pseudanabaenales cyanobacterium
GGCGAGCCGATTTCCGCTAATGGCCGCACAGGTCCTTTCCCCAGCCAGCCGGTTCAAGGGTTTAGCGGTGTCCAGTTGGCGCCGGACGCGCGAGATAGCTTTTGGTTCTTATCCGACAACGGCTTTGGATCTAAGGCGAACAGCGCTGATTACCTGTTGCGAATTTACGCCATTGCTCCAAATTTTGCCCGCGACAGAAAAGGCGACAGTGAGGCCGTTGATGTAGATGATTTTGTGCAGTTGCAAGACCCAAATGGACTGATTCCCTTTGAGATCGTTAATGAAAACACGACAGAACGCCTGCTAACAGGGGCCGACTTTGACATTGAGTCAATTGTGCTGACTGAAGATCGGATCTGGATTGGAGATGAATTCGGTCCTTTTCTGCTGGAGTTTGATTTGGCTGGCGCGCTCCAAAGTGAGCCGATTCCAACGCCTGATATAGATGAAGATGGTGAAGATGGCAATCTGGATACCCGTAGCCTGGTTCAGTCTCCAGACAATCCCTTCCTGGCGAACCCGGATAACGCCAACCTGAGTCGCTCCCGAGGATTTGAGGGAATGGCCTACAGTCCCGATCGCGAGACCCTGTATCCGATGCTGGAAGGCGCTGTTGAAGGCGATCCAGATAATGCTTTGCGGATTTACGAATTTGAGGTTGCCTCCAAGCGCTACACAAACCTGATTGGATTTTATGGTCTAGATGATCCTGGCCATGCAATCGGTGACTTTACACCCATCAATGCCGCCGAGTTTCTCGTCATTGAGCGGGATGGGGGTCAGGGCGAAACCGCTGAGTTTAAAAAAGTCTTCAAGATTGATCTTTCCCAGATTGATGAGGCCGGTTTTGTCGCCAAAGAAGAAGTGGTAGACTTGTTGGATATCAGAGACCCCTGGGATCTCAATGGAGATGGCGAAACGACTTTCGATTTTCCCTTTGTCACCATCGAAGATGTGCTGGTGATCAATCCGCAGACAATTTTGGTCGCCAATGACAACAACTATCCCTTTTCGATCGGTCGTGGGCCTGACATCGACAACAACGAAATTATCCTGCTAAGGCTAACTCAGCGTCTTGATGTCGATCCCCGATTGGGTGTTGGCAGGCAACCC
>JAKSDM010000037.1 GCA_022360135.1 Pseudanabaenales cyanobacterium
CCTTCAGCGGCGATCGCCTTGAGAATACGTAACTGATCTAGAGTGAAAGGAAGGTCAGACATAGCGGCTAAACCCGAAAATTAAGAAAGCTTGAGAAGCTATAGCAGACAAGTGATTCACGCCGAAAGGGCGTTGGGATGGCGAGATTTGGAGAATTCAATAGGCCCTTTGGTAAAGTTCAATTCAGTCAGTCGGTACCAATCTTGAAGGTTGTTGGCTCTGCAATCCTTAGATTGCTGGTTACACGAGTACACCCGCTGTAAATTGAGCCAGAACCTAAAAAGATTATGAAGCGGCAGTTTCTTCGGGACTTTCTGAATTTACCAGGAATTGCAGGCGTTACCCTAATGGATAGGCAAGCTCGACTGTATTCTTATGGTGTTGATCAGATTCTTAATTTCTAATCCAAAGAGAGGCAGGCCCAAAGCAATCAGCAAATTGTAGAGACGATTCCACCTGACCTTGAGATTTTTTCCTTTAGATCTATAGGCTGTCAAGGTTTCCGTAATAAACTTGACCTGTAATTCACACATTGAGTACTGATGGAGGGTCAGTCAATTGCTTTGGATTATTTAAGATTTGTCACAGAACTTAAGCTCACCCTCCAGTCAGACCCGAGGCGCGGCGTCGGCTACTTTTCATCAGAAGGGGGCGCTGACTTGGAGACAGCGTCACTCATTGGACGATAAAGCGGACGAAATCTGCTGTTTCTCAGCATCAAGGACTAATGCTTAATCCCGACTCTTCATATTCACCTTAATAACTCCATCAAAGTATCTGTTAATGTAATCCAAAGGGTGAATTGGGATTAGTTTCAGCGCAAATGCCATGCAGGCGAAACTGAAGTTGAATCGTCGACAGCAACGTGTACTGTGGGCGACGGTTCGTCACTATGTCGCCACTGCTGAGCCAGTCGGTTCAAAGGCGCTTGTGGCGGAATACGACTTAAACGCGAGTCCAGCTACAATCCGGAACGCGATGGGCTTTTTAGAAAAGTCTGGGTTACTCTACCAGCCCCATACCTCTGCCGGTAGAATTCCCTCGGATTCGGGTTATCGTCTGTATGTCGATCAATTGATGCAGCCTTCAGAGGACTTAGCTCGCCGGGTTGACTCCCTGCTAACGGCTCAGCTTGATTGGGAGGGTTGGAGCTTTGAAGCTTTGCTGCGGGGAGCCGCCCAAATTTTATCCACTTTGAGTGGTTATATCACCTTGATCACCTTGCCTCAGGCCAATACTGTTCTATTGCGACATCTACAACTGCTTAAGGTTAATCCAGACCAAATTTTATTGGTTGTGGTGCTCGATTCCTATGGAGCCCAGTCAATCTTGATCAAGCTACCCCAGGCGCAAGATCAATCTGCCTCTGATGCTGAAACGCTGGAGCGCGAATTACAGATTCTCTCTAACTTCCTCAACACTCATCTAAGGGGACGATCGTTATCTGATATCACCCTGTTGGACTGGAGTGAACTCGACCGAGAATTCCAACGGTATGCGGATACCCTGCGTCAGGCAATGGCTGAATTAAGTCGCCGAAGTCAGTCCCCCGCTATCTCTCAAATGATGGTGAGTGGTTTGGCTGAAGTTTTGCGTCAACCCGAATTTTCTGAAAGCCATCAAGTACAGACAATTTTCCAGCTTCTAGAGGAGGATCAAGCCCAGTTATGGCCCTTATTTTTTGACTCCAATGAGGTCGAACAGACCGGCAAGCAAGTTCGAGTCTGGATTGGCTCTGAGAATCCACTCAAGCCGATGCGCGCCTGTGCTTTAGTGGCTTCAACCTATCAAAAAGGGTCCGTTCCTGCCGGTAGTGTTGGAATACTGGGCCCAACTCGGATGATTTACGAGAATGCTGTCGCTTTGGTTGAAGCCGCCTCAGACTATCTGTCAGAAGCTCTGCGTCAGAGTAATTTGGGATTAGGGGATGGCCAATTCTGAAGTCTAAGTTCTCAGTTTGCTGGCCAGCAAACTGAGAACTTAGAACTGCCTCCTATCTTTACTAACGAGGCCGAACCAATAGGCGAGCGGCAAGGACACCTCCGAGAAAACCAAATAGGTGCCCTTGCCAGGAAATACCGGGTTGGTTGGGTAAAACCCCAACAATTATTCCTCCGTAGAGGGTGAAGGCGACTAGAGAAAAGGCGATCGCC
>JAKSDM010000402.1 GCA_022360135.1 Pseudanabaenales cyanobacterium
GTTTCGGCGATGAGGATGTCTTCAGGTATTACAATCTGGCTAACATAATGAAAATGAGCTAGAGCAAGATTGAAAATCACACAGAGTGGAGGTAATTGGGCTACCAACTTAAAGCGTTACAATTCGGACAAGACAAACCTTAGCTATGGTCATTCAGCCCAAATAATGACGGCTGTGGGGCTTTACCCTGATCGTAGACTTGGCTGACAACTGATAGTCCGTTGCTTAAAGATTCTCCCGGCTTAAGTTAATACCCGGCAATTATATAATTTTTAAGTTCTGCTCCAGAGTCAATGAGGTTAAGAACAAGGTTTAGAAGATTGCATAATTTGCCCAGTCAAATTATGGAAAACAACTTAGGGAACTATCGGTCCTAATTCGCCTACTAAATTGTTTAGAACAACACAGGCAATGCTCCCCATTGAATGGGAAGCTGTCAAAACAGAACCCGAATACTACTATGCTTATGGGTAGGTTTTTCCTGAGCTTCACTTGGTTGTCTTTGATATGGGTTGTTTGGTTGTCTCCTAATTGGAGTTTTCACCAGCAGGGTAGCAAATAGTCAAAAGCACAAGAATCTCGTTACTCATTACTTTTAACCGTCATCTATGTTCAAACGTAAGCCAGAGCCACTTTTAACCTACCTGAGTAGAACCAGTGAGTTTGAAGGCACTCTTCATGCTGAGGGTATGCTAAGGATTGATGGTGTAGTCCATGGCACGGTAGAAGTGCGGGGCGATATTGAAATTTCCTCCACTGGTTTGATCGAGGGTCCTGAAGTGAGAGCCCGCAATATCATCGTTCAAGGGGTTCTCAAAGCCCGTGTCTTTGCGGAAGGTAAACTGACCTTAAGCCGTACCTCCCGTTTGGAGGGAGATGTTGTGGCTGGTGCTTTGGAAATCGAAGTAGGCGCTTGCTATACCGGCTACATCGAAACCCGAGACTCCAAAACCTTACCGCTTCCCAGAGAGCTGCCTGAATTGTATGGGACGGCTGAATCTAGGATTGAGAGATGAGGATTGTAGGGCCCTCATTCTGATTTGAATCCCAAACTAAGAAATGAGGGGTGATAATAAAGAGGACGATAGAAGCTGGAAGAGTAATAGGGTGATGTAAGTCATTACCCTCTACTCATCCACGTTTTAATTCTTTCAACGCCTAACTCTTGATTGCCGCTACAGTTCCTCATGTAGGCGTATAACTTAAGTCGGGAAAAATTTAACCCCAAAATCGGCTGAAGCCCTTGTGGGCTCTAACCATTTCCCCGTAAGGCTTCCCACCTTAACATATACTACCTCATGTATCAGAAAAACGGTTGATAACCAAGCCAGTACATAATTAAGATTCTGAAACCTGATCCGACAAGTAGTCTTGGACCTGGTTCAGTCCTGTCTTTAACTCAACAAAAAGGGACTCGACATTTTCTAGTTGATGTTCGCGGGCGGCGCCTTCTAGCTTAAAAGCAGAATGGTAAACTAAGTTGGCGCCCAAGTTAGCGCTTGCACCCTTAAGGTAATGAGCGATATTTCGGATAGATTCAGCGTCTTGATTGACGATCGCGGTTTTAAGAGTTTTTAACTGGTTTACAGAATCTTCAATAAAAAGTTGAAGTAGTTCTAACTCAAACTCTGGATCTTGCCCAGACAATTGATGTAATTGCTCAAAATCAATTACCGACTTTTCAGACTTCATAATTATAACCTAATTGTTTACTTACTTACCTGTGAACCAAGCAAGTACTAGTATTAAACTGACCCAAATTGACCATTGAGTGGGGCTTAGTAAACTAGCCATTAATTCAGGAAGTGCATCCACAATGGCACTAAGCCATAAGCTCAGCCCCAACACCATTACCAGTAGAATAAAAACACCCATAGAAGATTTTCAGACGAGAAATTCAGAATACTGGATTAGAGATTGGATAATTTTGATAGTGATTTAGGAAACGTAGCGGCATGCGCATCAGGTACTCATTCCTTTACCAAACTAGCGGTCTTCAATCATTGTAGGGAAAAAAATTAGAGTCAAGCTATGAAAGTCAACTCCAACAGAGCATCTGAAACCTACGAACTGTTAAAAACCTGAAATGAAGCTAGATCCTATAGCGCTTTATAATCCCAGGTTTAAAAGTTTCTTACGCTCAGAGTATAAAGAGCGCTGATGGACAAAGTAGGAAACTGAGCTAGCGAGTCTACTCATTTACTGGTAACCTATTTGACATGTTCAGTCATTAATTCTAGCGCTTCTTCACATAGCCTATAATTTTTGTCCACTGCTGCGGCCTAATGCTAGTCTTTTTAGGTTTAATGAAAGTGGTTAGATGTGAGAGTTATCTATGTCTATTGGTTCCCTGTTTCGAACTCAATGGAGCTTGCTACTGACAGGGTTACTTAGTTGCTTGAGCGTCATGCCTGCTCTGGCGCAGGCGGCGAATTTTGAAAGCTTAACCTTGTCAGCCAATTTTCTCCCCTCAGATGCTCGTGTGAGGGGGAGCACAGCAGGCTTTTTTTCCCTTTCCAATATCGTCTCTCGTGATAGAAGGGGCAATCTTTGTTTAGGGTTTGCCGATTCAACTCCTGATCATATCCTAGTTCTACAGCAAGATTTTCCCAGCCTTACCCTTCAAGTAGACAGTGGCGGTAATGACACTACTCTGCTTGTTCAAGGTCCAACCGATAACGCCATCCGCTGTGGCAGCATAACTGACCGACGCAATCCAGACGCCAGAATACAGGACATAAACTGGCCAGCAGGCGCTTACCGCATCTGGGTGGGAACTTTCAATCAAGGTGAACGCCTTGATTATGTTTTAACGGTTAGCGAATAGAGCGCCTGGTCAAAAGCAATCTACAGCAGTTGGCTTTTCCACTAGCAAGGATAAGCGTTTCTACGATGGAATGACGGAATTCTTATCAGATGCGCCTAGGGCTATGTCTGCTCTCGCCCTAGAAAAGTTAATATAAAGTTTGTCTGCTTCTACCCGTCAAACAACTCGTGCTTAAGACCTTAGTTGAAGACTTCCGAATTATTTTTGAGCGTGACCCAGCCGCTCGCAATTGGCTTGAGGTGTTACTTTGCTATCCAGGCTTGCAGGCGCTGCTATTTCACCGCTTGTCTCACCTGCTTCGGAGAGCTGGTATACCGCTTATTCCCCGTCTGATGTCACACATTGCTCGATTCTTTACCGGGATTGAAATTCATCCAGGCGCTACAATTGGACGCGGAGTCTTTATCGATCACGGTATGGGGGTGGTTATCGGTGAAACCACTATCATTGGAGATTATGTCTTGATCTACCAAGGGGTCACCTTAGGAGGCACAGGTAAAGAGAGCGGTAAACGCCATCCCACTTTAGGAGATAATGTTGTTGTGGGAGCCGGCGCTAAGGTTTTAGGCAATATTCAAATTGGCAATAATGTTCGTATCGGGGCTGGATCTGTGGTGTTGAGAGAAGTCCCATCAGACTGTACTGTAGTCGGCGTCCCTGGAAGAATTGTCTATCGCTTCGGGGAACGGGTTGAGCCGTTAGAGCACGGTCGTTTGCCTGATTCAGAAGCTCAGGTTATTCGAGTATTACTGGATCGGATTGAGAATTTAGAGCAGCAGGTTCAGATACTCCAAAACAACACCGTAGATCTTGTTCATATAAATGCAACTAGTGAAGCTAAAGGTGAAGCGAAGGGAAATCCAAGCTGTCGCATTGAAGATCGGGTAATTGAAGAATTTCTGGACGGTTCGGGTATTTAAGTCCAGCTTTCTAATTAAGTTGCATATATCCCCTATAGACGCCCTGGTCGCTAGAGACGATCTGATATAGGCGTTCCAGCAGGAATGTCTCTACCCTTGCTAAGGTTAAGGATTTATGACTTCAACCTCTCATCCCTTGTCACGTCCTAGCAATATTATGGATTGTAGTGAGGATTTCCTCGTAGTTCTAATAAGTTCTAAATGAATCTATTTTCGATATTTAGCCTTCCAGCACTTCTCTAGATACCTCCGTTGGCGCCTCAGGTGAGCATCTAATAGAGGCGGTAGCTGGGTGATTACCCAACTTTTAAGTCGGCGAAATGTAGTTGCTACCGGGTCTATGGTCTGAAGGTTTGTCGGGTTACGAGAATACATGGGCAAGGTTGGAAGTGTTCACGTTTAGGGTTACTCGTAGACGATCGCCTACTCACAATTATCCTCCAGTCACCACTAGAGGAAAAGGCTATCTCCGTGGTCCAATCAGTCAAGATCCTAACTCAATTGATCAATACAACCAATCGATATCGGGAATGGCGAAATAAGAAATGGCAAGAGCTGTCACAATTGAATACTGTCCTTATAAATACAGAGTTCCCTTAAATGAGTTAAGAGTTCCCTTAAACAAGGAGTAATTCATACTTTCAATATGAACCCAGGGCTAATCGCGCCATGTTCCTCGACGCCAACTTGAGGGAATTGTTTCATCTTGA
>JAKSDM010000370.1 GCA_022360135.1 Pseudanabaenales cyanobacterium
CGACACCTTCTGGAAAGCGGCTAAGCTCTGCTCTGCCTGCAAAGTTGAGGTTAGCCTGCAACATGCCCAAGAGCTAATGGCGGCTGTCCAGAAAGTTCACGACCTGTTCTGGGCGACCAAAGATCGCAAAATCGCTTGGTACACTGCCAGCTAGAACCATGATTCTGGCTTAGCTGCACGACATCTCAGCGGAGGTAGGGTAGGGTGTGGGGTATGGGATGTCGGGCAGAGTGGCTGTATGCGGGCTCAGCAAAGCTGCTGAGCCCCTGAATATGTTGTCATGGATGTGCAATTAAGGTCCAGCAGGCCGAGTGATTTACTTCTCTGGATTTTGAGATGGCGACAGCGCTTTCAAGTGACGGGGCGCTCGATGACGCCTTTACTGCAACCGGGAGACGAAATCTTGATCGACCCGAGGGCGTATCGGCGATCTCCCCCCTCTCTACAAGACATTGTGGTCGCTCGACGTCCTGATCGGTTGGATTTATGTGTAATCAAGCGAGTGACAGAAGTGTTAGCAGACGGTTCCTGTTTTCTGAAGGGAGACAATTCGTCAGCAAGCACCGATAGTCGCACTTTCGGCTGGGTAAGCCCTGAGCAAATCCTGGGCCGAGTCGTTTGCCGGTTTCTTTAAATTAACGACTATAGCAATTTTCAATCGGGTGAAGTATAGCAATTCCTACTTGGATTGAACACATCTCGGCAAAGTGGGGTATAGGGTGTGGGGTGTAGTCAATGCAAATGAGAAACGCTGGATATACCTCAGTTGAGACAGGGTATAGGGTGTAGACCAATGACCAATGACCAATGACCAATGACCTCAATCCTGAAAACTCTGCCCACCTAGTTATGAAAAACCTCTCCTCAGCTGTTGTTATCCAGCCCGCCGCGCCGGATGATATCTCCACTTTGTTTGAACTCATCAAGGCGCTGGCTGAGTACGAAAAACTGTCCCATGAAGTCGTTGGGAACAGGGTTGATCTGCAGAATCATCTATTTGGTTCTCGTCCCTATGCCGAGGCGATCCTGGCGAGACTTGAGGGTCACCCCGTTGGTTTCGCCCTGTTTTTTCATAATTATTCCACTTTTCTCATGCAGCCGGGAATTTATCTGGAGGACCTGTTTGTTCTGCCGCAGTATCGTCGTCAAGGAATTGGCAAATCACTGATTACTTATGTTGGAAAAATCGCCCTGGAGCGAAACTGCGGTCGGTTTGAATGGAACGTGCTGGATTGGAATGAACCCGCGATCGCCTTCTACCAAAGCATCGGCGCCGAGATTAAGCAGGAATGGCGGCTGTGCCGCGTTACAGGAGCCGCTCTCGCTGCTTTTGAACAACTCTGAGAGGAGGTTGGAAAAGTCCGGAATGACAGCAGCGACGGTATTTTTCAAGACCGTATTTTTCAAGACGGTATTTTTCAAATAACCGCTGAGATGTAACTTATATTTTGACGGTGCTTTAATTAATTATTTCTTAATAAATAATGTATAGACCCCATTTTCCTCTGATTAGGGTATCCTGGCGGAGACGCAACCCAAACAGGCGGCGTTAAATGCTCTGCTAGCAAGTCTTATCGAACTTTGAGTTATCGAACCAGAGGAGAAACTCAACCGTCTAAAGCATTAACTCGATTAAATAACTTGAATAATTTGAGTGCATTGAGTTCACTTACCTCTGATATTTCTCCTTAGGGGATGTAGGGATGGGACAGATCTTCATTTCAGCTGGTCATGGCGGTGCAGAAAATGGCGTAATTGACCCAGGCGTAGTAGTAGCGGGTACAACAGAAGCTCAGGAAATGATTCAGCTGCGGGATTTGGTGGCGCCAGAACTGCGATCGCGCGGCTTTAGCGTCCTCGCTGTTCCCGACGACCTGAGTTTGGTGCAGACCATCAGCTGGATTAACGCCCGTAGCCGTTCGGGAGATGTGGCGCTAGAAATTCATGCAGACGCTTTTACTAACCCTGCCGCTAGGGGGGCGAGCGTATTCTACATCGCCAACAATGAGGCGCGTAAAACCCATGCTGAGTTGATGTTGCTAGCCCTGCTGCGACGTGTCCCCCAACTTCCCAGTCGAGGCGCCAAACCAGACACTGCGACGGGCGTTGGCAGCTTGACTTTCTGCCGTCGAGTCACCAGCGCCTCTCTGCTGATGGAGATCGGTTTCCTGACAAATCCTCAGGATCGGGAACTGATTAGAAGCCACCGTCGAGAGTTCGCCATGGGCATCGCCGATGGTCTTGCTGCTTGGAGCCGAGCAGTGGGTGGGGATCCGACTGAATCTGGCCAAGTCACTGAATTTCCAGAAATTGGTATTCGCGTCAATGGTGGGCAGTATGGGGAGAATGGCATCATCATTAGCAACAACGCCTATATTCCAATTGATCTGATAGACCAACTGGGCGTTGATCTGGCCAATTTTCCTCAGGTGCGTCGGGTTCGATACCGCAATATTGTTTACGTTAAAGCCATTGAACTTCGAGATTTCAATGTTTCTGTGGGGTGGGAAAGCGATACCCGCACCGTATTGTTGCGATCGCAGGCCGCCTTAACCATTTGTCCTGGCCTGATTGATCGGATTGCGGGGCATGGCAACACTTCTGAAGTCCAGCTGATGATGTTTCTCAAGAGTAATAACGAAAGCGGCTTAGACGACTTTCCAGATCTCCCTAAACTCTATCGAGAAGAAGCGGCTATCGAAGGCGTCAACTACGATATTGCCTTTAGTCAAATGTGCGTTGAGACCTCATTCCTGCGATTTGGCGGAGAGGTCAAACCGGCTCAAAACAACTTTGCTGGCATTGGAGCCGTTGGCGGCGGAGCCGAAGGGGCCTCATTCCCCAGTGCTCGAGTCGGGGTGAGAGCCCAAATTCAACACCTCAAAGCCTATGCCAACACAGAGCCCCTGGTGCAAGAGCTGGTCGATCCGCGTTTTCGCTTTGTTAGCCGGGGAATCGCCCCCTTAGTCGGCCAACTGAGTGGGCGGTGGGCGGCTGATCCGCAATATGGCGACAAGATTTTGGCGATTTTACGACGGCTCTATGAGTCGGCAGGTTTACTCTAATTATGGCGACTGAACGCTTATTAGACTTTCTACCGCCTCAATGGCGACATAAGCTGATCTGGCAAGGCTTTTGCAGCTGGGGTTCGCTTTTTGTGGGGTGTTTGATTGCGCTACCCGCATGGGCTGAGCCAGAACTGCGAGTGGCGATCCGCAACGGTGTCGATCAGGTCAGCTTAGGAAGTTCTACCCTAGCCGTGATTCGAGACAGCGCTGGTCAGGCCATTGCCCAACTACCGCAGGGACGGGCCTTGGTTGCTGAGACTGAAAGAGGGCGGGTCAATTTGGCCGATAGGCAAGGGCGGGCCTTTTGGATCGAGCCCACCGCAGACGGCTATGTGTTTATTGGCGATAGCTGGTATCGCGGACGGATATTGGTCTTATTTTCTGAGGGGGGACTCGTCGCCATCAACTATGTTGACCTTGAGCAGTACCTCTACAGTGTCTTAGGGGGCGAAATGCCCACTAGCTGGCCGCTAGAAGCCATTCAAGCCCAGGCGGTGGCTGCCCGTTCATACGCCCTCTACAAGCGTCAGCGCGCTGCTAGCGCCCTCTACGACGTTGAGAGCGATACGACTTGGCAGATCTATCCCGGTTTAAAGTCAGAAACCCAGAGTACTCATACAGCTGTCGAGACCACCCGAGGTCAGGTGTTAACTTACAATGGCCAGATTATTGAGGCTGTTTTTCACTCCTCTTCAGGCGGCCATACAGAAAATGTGGAGGATGTTTGGTCACAGCCGCTTCCTTATCTACGGGGCGTCAGGGACTTTGATCAAGGGGCGCCGATCTACCAATGGGTAGCAACTTTCTCCATGGAAGAATTTCAGTCCCGCATTCCAGGCATCGGCGGCCTCATTTCCGCTGTGCCGGAGCGAACTACTCCCCAGGGCCGGATCATTACCATTCGTTTAACTGGAGAGGCGGGAAGTCGAGTGCTGAGCGGCGACGAAATTCGTCGCGCCCTTAACCTCAGAAGTACTCTATTTTCGATCAATCTCGTGGGGATGAATACCATTCAAATCATCGGCCGAGGCTATGGCCATGGCATTGGCATGAGTCAATGGGGGGCTCACAATTTAGCTGCGCGGGGCCACACCTATCAACAAATCCTGGCTCACTATTATCAAGGAACGACCTTAGCTGTGGTTCAGGTGCAATGATGCTTAGAGATTCGACTGGCGCAGGCGGCGGCGCCATTCAGCATCAATTTTGTCAGACTGGGCCGCTTCTTGCTCCACCAAATCTGTCTCTGTGGTATAAGCTAGATCCTCTTTACCGACAATAGTCTGGGCGGCAAACTGCTGGGCGTAGGTGATCTTTTCGCGGACTTCATCTCCAGCCTGGTTGAGGGCGATCGCCCGCTGCTGACGTTTCCCATTGCGACCCTCAATATGTCCATTCCGCCACTGTATCCAGAAGTAACGGATCAACGGCGTGCCCAAAAATGCCGCGCCATAGGCCAGCAGCAGCCAGTAAATGGAGTTAACGAAGGCGACTAAGCCGCCTAACTCGGCGACAATAGCGCGATCGCCTAACAGACTCCCCAAGATCAACGCCCCGATAAAATTCATCGATCCGAGGCCAATAGCCAACATAATCTGCCCCGAGCTGGCCTCGCTAAATTTCCAGCGAGATTCTTTCAAATACGCTGAAACCGATCGATTGCCTCGATCAGTCGCGCTCACCTGTAGCTCTGGGAAATGGTAAATCAGCCCCCCTTGCGGACTCACTGCCGGTTGCCCATTGAAACGGCTTAATACCGGCAGCATATAGTCTTCATAGTCTCTTGACCAACCCTTCCCTAAATCGTCTAGATAGGGAGAAATCTGCTCAGCAACAACAGCCCCACTATGATTACGAATCACAGAGGCAATACTCCGCCATCTCCGTTCTTCCCGATCAGCATTGGGATCGCCGTCCCCAAATAGGAAAGAGAAGATGGCCTCAAAAAAGTTCATCTGATTTTCAGCTTTGGGGTTTGTACGAGTATAGGTAGTTGTGTGGCGGGGGTAGCGCCGACGACCGTAATCAAAATCGAAGAACCAGAAGATATTAGGACCGAACCAGATGCGAGGCAAGAAAATCAGCCCGCCCCCCCCGAAGCTTCTATTGCGACGCCCCCCTTCTCGATCAGCGGAACTGGCGGCAATTAAAAGAATGGCGATGGTAATAAAAATTAGGGCGATAGAGACCAACAGCAAAATGCCAAAGGAGATGCGGATCAGGTAGAACAAAACGCGCCAAACCTGATCCCAGGTTTCCTGCAGCCGCAATCGCCAAAATTTATTGCGAAGAACGGTTCGAAAGTGTCTTGGAAACTCGTAGGCAATTTCTCCTGATTCTGATACCTGTAGATGAGCTTGGACGTCAGAGGCAAGAACAAGCAGAGCCTGTTGAGCAACCTTGATATCTAAGCCTGCCTGAGCCGCTACATCTCCTACAGTTACTCGATAATCTAACCGCTCGACGGCTTGCATCACCTCAGCATTTAGCGCCATGTGTCTTCCTCAACTAACCTAGCGTGAAGATATCTATATCTAGTATAGTTTTTGGGACGCTTGACCTGACTTAAGCGGACCAGACAAAACCAGTCACCCCTGCTTAGAACACTCGCTTTGTCAATCTTAGCAAGGAGCCAGTGTGAGGATGCCGAGGTCTTTCTAGAGTTAGACAGACAGGCTAAGATCGCTTGCCTAGCACCTGATCTTTGAGCGCGTTGATATCCTCCAGCAACTCTTGCCGCTTAGAAGCCAGTCGAATGTATCGCCAGGCAAACCAGGTTGTGTAACCCAAACCAATAATTTCAAATGTGGGAGCTAGCAAGGGAATTTCATTGATGGCGGCTAAAATAGCCAAGGCTAACTTAGCCGTAACCAGACCCCCTAACAATATGCCAATCGTGATGATTGGGCGACGATACTCATTAAAGAAGTCAGAAACAAAATCAGGCAGATCACCTAGCAGCCCAGAAATTCTCGCCCAAACCTTCTGCGCCTGATCCATGGGCGCTTCTCCAGAAGAAGCATACTCCTGGGTTAAAGGGGGTTGTTCCAACGTCCCTGATTCATTATCTTTTTGCAATTCAGTACTCATATCAGCCTTATGGGGAATTAACTACTTTAGACTTCGTTTGTCAAGAGAACAGTCCACTACTGCGAGTGATAGCAGAAGTTATAGTCTGATTTGCATCGTTTTTCAAATCATCTTCAAATTGAATTTGCCTTTCTCAAACTGATTTGACCCTAAGGTAGTATCGTCTCAACTTCAAGATGGTTGAAATCATTTCTACAATAAAATCGAGGCTATTGTCCTGAAAAGCTTTCTAAAGAATCAAGCAGGTGATGCAATTGCTTTAGATCAATATAAATTTCCGGATCTGGGGGAATCGGTCGGCCTTTGCGTCTAACCTGTTTTCCGGTCCTCCACTGCTGTAGGCGAATAAAGCTAGATTGGCCCTGTTGTACATGATCTTCCCGATGAGCCATAGTGGGTGCGCCCTCGCAATTTGTTAAAAAAAATAATTCGAATTATAGTTTATTTGTACTATAGTTGATTCGTACTTGCTCTATCCAGCGCTCCAATAACTTGGGTCCACTTCACAGCGTGGGGGTTCGCCCACATGATGTGAAGGATGGTAACGATATATCAGGCTAATTGACGAATTCTTTCGTTTCGATTCGTCTCTACTAGAATACGGAGATGACTATCTTGGGAAAGATATCCGACAATTACAGCCAAGGTGAG
>JAKSDM010000751.1 GCA_022360135.1 Pseudanabaenales cyanobacterium
CGATTGGTGCGCCACCTGCCAAGCACTGGCCCCTAACCTGCAATCTCTACACGATGAATTTGGGGCTCAGATCAACTTTGTCATGCTCAATGTCGACGACCCCCAGTGGAGCCGCCAAATCCAACCGTTTCACGCCGTAGGCGTGCCTCAGCTGACGCTGTTACAAGCCGATCAAGCGATCGCAGATACGTTCGTCGGCAAGGTACCCAACTCAATCCTTATGCAGCATCTGCCGATGCTGATCAGTTAGGCTTTAATTCAAAATTCAAAATCTAAAATTCAAACAACCTCTCAAGTGCTATAATGTTTAAGCCAAAAGCTCTGATAAAGTTAAGCCAAAAGCTCTGATAAAGAGGCGGGATATTCTTCCAATCATGCTCCTTCTCAAGTTCTCACAGAAGGAGTATAGTATTGCTGAAATGTCCCCCACAACGGCGGCCAGCAGATAGCCGAAATTGATCAAAGGATGAACCAGTGTGACGTTAATCGCCTCAGGAATTTCTTTAGGCGTATATTTCATTTCTCAGCGAATGCCAGTGCCATAGGCGATGACTTCAATTGCAACCAAACCATTATTAGAGGCTTGACTGCGAATGTTGGCGGTTTCCAGGCGGACATTGACAACTTGGGTCGCTCCCCAGGCGATCGCCTGTTCCTTCATCCGTAACAAGGCTTCTCGCCGCCCCCGGTCAAGCAGACTTTCGTAGACGACAATCCGTCCCCCAACCAAATTCCTCAGCGAGGCTGTAAAGCTTTTGAAATAGTCGGTTGAAACCACCACACTGCCGATAAATAACTCAGCTGTCTGAGCTGCGGGCAAGGTTTGTTTCGCCCCAAAGCTCACTAAAGGCACAAATAGAGTTTTCCGCTCACGACGCTTGATGTCCTCAAAATGGCGACGCTCGAAGTAAAGGCCAGCGAAGTACCCCAGAGTCAGTAAGCCCAGGAAGACTAAAATTTCAATCATGGTTACTCTACCCTAACTGCGGTGCCATAGGCGAACAGTTCCGCCGCCCCTTGAGCTACGGAGGAGGTGGCGAAGCGAATATTAACCACTGCATTCGCCCCCAGATTTCCAGCTTGCTGCACCATTCGGTCTAGGGATTCTTGACGGGCTTCCTGCAGCAGCTCGGTATACCCTTTCAATTCGCCGCCAACGATATTTTTTAACCCTGCGGCAATGTCTCTACCAATATGTTTAGCGCGAATGGTGCTCCCCTGCACCAGCCCAAAATGTTCAACAATGGTTTTCCCAGGCACCCCTTCCAGGGTGGTTAGGGTAATTGCACTCCGCTGAAGGGGGTTGCGTTGTCTGGCTGTCATAGCATGCTCACATCAAATTTCTACACGGCTCGATACTCTCCACCCTAGTTTTCCCAAAATTAGGCGACTTTGGCTAGAGTGTAAAGCAACCGAAAAGTCATGAATTTTAATAACTAGTGATATCTGTCCAAAGTGGATAGAGGTTAAATGGTGGTTTGAACACTGTAGTGTTAGACATTTCGCCGATGTCAAATCCAATTGGGAACGGGAAGGAAAGCAATGGGCACCTGGATTAAAGAGACGGATCAGGCAATTTATCTGATGCAGGGAGGCTACTACCTGGAAAAAATTGAGAAGCGTCCTCGATCCAATGGTGAGAAAACCCTTTCTATTGTGGACATGCATCAATGGTTCGCCCGATCAGACGCACCCGGCGGAATGATTGTTGCGTTAGGCAGCCAGGCGTCAGAACCCCTACCAAAACCGATTCCTGAAAACGGGGTTGAAATTACCAAAGCGCCAAAATCAGTAGAGGTCAAGGAAGTTTTTGTGATTGAGGGAATCACCTCAAAGCATCGTGCAGGTCAGTCTGTTCATCTGCAGGTTGATAATCAGTTAGCGACGTCTGCGCCTAAAGTCAACGAAGAAGGTAAATGGAGAATTAACTTTAGATTCTTCAGTCAGGGTACACGCAACCTGAAAATCACGATTGATCGTGAAAGTGTCGATTTAGTCATTCAGGTTTCTTTGCTAACGCCCCAACCCAAGTCCCTTAGTCTCCAAGGCAGTGTCGGTTGGAGAGGGGTTAACCGGGCCGAAGACGTTCTAATCGTCAAGGAAAGACTCGCCGAGTTAGGCTTTGATTTTTTTAAGCCAGGTCCCTTTGTTGACACTGGCATGCTTCAAGCGATCAAACTCTTCCAGTCTATCATTACTGGTAAAACTAAGCTGGGTGGAGATGGACGGGTTGATGTGGGAGGGAGAACCCATAAGTTTTTACAAGCGGCCAATGCCCCCAGATGGATGCTAATGCCGATTAAAGGAGAAGGCTTTATCAATTTTGAGCGGGAGGATCTTAGCGATCATCATGATTATGGGGCGAGTTGGTTAGCAGATACTATTATTGCGGCCGGAAAGCTTTATGAAACCCAATATCGCAAAAATCGTAAAGATATATCACTGATCCCGATCAATGACGTCAGCTATCCTCAGGGAGGCGACACCCCTGATCATGCTGGACATGAAGCGGGTAACGCCTGTGATGTTTCTATCCCCAGAAAAGGGGGAGACTTTGGCATCCATTGGCGAAGCAATCAATACGATCGCGATTCAACCCGGATTTTGCTCAAAGCCCTCAGAGCCCAACCCTTAGTCACTCGCATTTTCTTCAACGATCCTCAGCTAATTAGAGAGGGTCTCTGCAAGTCGGCGGCGGGACACGACAATCACATCCACTTTGAAATTGGTATCCCCAATCCAGTTTGAAACTGCGATTGCGCACTCTATGTGGAATGGCGCTGAAATAAGCCATGTGGGCAATGCCTACCCTACGGAATATCAGGGCTTTTAGCTCTATGTGTGAGCAGCCATTTTCTGCTTAGCCAAAATACTCTTTATGTGCTTCTTAACTGTATTGAGACTGATGAAAAGCTCGGCGGCAATTTCTTTACAGGGGCGGTTGGCGCGCCGGAGCAGCCAAACTTCCGCCTCGCGAGGCGTTAGACCATATTGGTCAGCTTCTGTGAGAGCCAGGTATTGGGTAGATCGACGCCGATCTTCTAAGATGACTAACAAATAGGGAGGCTTGATAGCGTCCAATTTAAACCATCGGGCTCGAATGCGCAGGGCAGGGAATTGAGCATTGGCAATTTCAGACTCAATAATCACAGGCTGATCGACATCCATGCTTTGAGTTTCAATCAAAGCTTCACAGACTCGCCAAATTGGCCAGGGTATTCTATTAAATTTTTTTGTCTGGAATTGATTTTGTATGAGTTGGGTGCAAACGTTACGGGCATAATGATTGGCTTGAATCCACTCACCTCGCTCTGTCAAAATTAGGATGCCATCTACATAGCTTTCAACCATACCTTTCAATAAAAAGTCTTTAGGCTGGCTGGAATGATTTATCGGTTTTTCTAAATTCATCATGAGGGCGATTCGGAATCAATTTAGTCAAGGCAGCGGTCAACTGAATCGAATGTTGTAGAAATTCGGTTGGCGTTGCTACTCCTAAGTTGTGAAATCAGAATAATGAAATAATGATGAAATAATAATAAATTCAACCTACCTAAAGCTAGTCGGCCGACTTAGAGCCAAAAAGTCTTTTAGAATCAGGGATGGATGAGTAGGGGAAGTTACTCAACTTAGGGGATTCCCCGAACTTTAGTAAGGGTATTCAGTCAACTCCATGGCCAGACCTAGCTATGGTCCTCGATCTAAAAATCGAGCTAGCCGTCTTTTTGAGGGACTGTTGGCTTATGCTAATGATGCCTGGGCGGGGTATGAGCGCCTCCATCCCTATATTCAAGTCCATTGGCGAACCGAGCAGCAGTTGGTGGTCAGAACGAAGGTAAGATTCCTGGAGGAATTAACCGCCAAAGACCCCTATACCGGCAAGTTGACTGGCCAACAAATCAAGGAGGCGCTGAAGCGATTTGAGGATTTCCTGGAAATTCTTGAGGATAACCGTCCTTCAACTCAAGGCTCGGATGTCTGGCATTTTACTTTGCACCTCTGGTATGAGCGGCAGGATCGGGACGCCAATTTACAACAGTTTGATCAGGAATGGGAACGCCGCCGACCGACTAAGTCTAAACAAGTAACTCGAGAGCAATCAAACAACTCACAGCCAGGGAATGGCTTGTCGATAAACCTGACCAGCACTGCTGGCCAAAAACGCCAAGACTGGGGAGAAGCTTTGGATGTCTCAATTTTCTATGGTCGTGAAACAGAAATAAATACCCTCACCCAATGGGTTTTGAATGATCGCTGTAAGTTGATCACCCTCTTGGGCATGGGTGGAATGGGTAAGACCACGTTGTCGGTGAAATTGGCGGAACAGATTCAGGAGGAATTTGAGTTCCTGTTCTGGCGATCGCTCCGGAACGCCCCCCCGGCCGAAGAAATTCTGATTGAGTCAATCCATTTCCTTTCAAACTATCAAGATATTGATCTGCCAGCCACCTTAGAGGGCAAAATCTCCCACCTGCTGAATTACTTGCGGCGGCACCGCTGTCTACTCTTGCTCGATAACATCGAATCGGTTCTGCAGGGAGGGACTCAGGCTGGGCATTTCCAAACCGGCTACGAAGGCTATGGCCATTTGCTCAGATGCGTAGAAGAAGGACGTCATCAAAGTTGTGTCGTCTGCACCAGCCGAGAAAAACCCAAAGGAATTGCCTTTCGTGAGGGCGTGACGCTGCCAATCCGCTCACTGCAACTAAAAGGACTTACCCAGACAGAGGGGCAAGGGATTTTTGAAGCCAGAGGCTGCTTTGGGGTAGACGAGCAAGCTTGGCGAGAGATCTTTGAGCACTTTGCGGGTAATCCACTGGCCTTAAAGATAGTCGCCTCCACGGTGCAAGAGCTGTTTGAGGGGGATGTGGCGGAATTAATGCCCTATTTGCGCCAGAAGGTGCTGGGATTTGAGGATATCAGAGACCTGTTGCAACAACAGTTTAACCGCCTATCGGCATTAGAGCAGCAGGTAATGTATTGGCTAGCGGTGAATCGAGACCCCATTGCGTTGACAGACCTGGAAACCGATGTGGTCTCAGGCGTCGTTTCGCGACAGCTGCTAGAAGTCCTGAATTCTCTGGGACGGCGGTGTCTGGTAGAGCGCAACGAAGGCCAATGGTTGCTGCAACCCGTGGTGATGGAGTATGTCACTAACCGATTGATTGAACAGGTTTGTTGCGAGATCAGGGACTGGGGCGAAGGGATCTGGACAGGGCGGGCAGCCGCCGCGCCCCAATCCTCAATCCCCAATCCCCAGGCCCTTTCGCCCACATTTAACCCCCTGCCCCCATCCCCTTTGTTCAATAGCCATGCCTTAGTCAAAGCTCAAAGCAAAGACTATGTGAGACAAGCCCAAGTTCGCCTTATTCTTCGACCTGTCCTCGACAGACTGCTAGCGATGTTAGGTAGCCAGCAAAGAATTGAGCAGCAGCTGAGGCGAATATTGGCCCAATTGAGAGAGGATGCGCCGCTACAGCCGGGGTATGCTGGCGGCAATATCCTCAATTTGCTCTGTGAACTTAATGCTGATCTTAGTCAGCTTGATTGTTCTTCTTTGGCAATTTGGCAAGCTTACCTGGTCGGGGTAGATCTTCATCATGTCAATTTTGCTCACGCCGATCTGGCGAAGTCGGTCTTTACGGATACCCTAAGCGCAACCCTAGCGGTCGCCTTCAGCCGGGATGGAGCACTTTTCGCGACGGGCAATGCAGATGGGGAGGTGCGGGTATGGCAAGCTGTGGACGGACAGAAACTGCTGATCTTCAAGGGACACCG
>JAKSDM010001569.1 GCA_022360135.1 Pseudanabaenales cyanobacterium
TAGAAACTTATTGGTTGATGGGGAAGAGGAACGAGGAAACGGCAAAGCGGGAATGATAAGAGCAGCTCCTTTACCTTGCTGCAATGATCAATTGTTCGATCCCAACCACATAAGCAGGTGGATGTAAATTAAACCAGACCAAACCTAAACATTACTCTAGGCATTAGCCGACTGTGATGAAGATTCAAACAAATATTTTCCGCCTGCTTACCGGAAATTCTGTGCTTAAACCTGAATAGTTCTGAAGAAGAGTATGTCACAGCAGTAATGCTTAAGAATCCGATCTCCCCAAGTAGGAGAAGCCAAACCCTATGCCAAAGACTGACTCCTCTTCAAAGCGGCGCATCCCTAGTCAGGGGCTTAATCCAGTGAAACGCTTCCTAGTTCGACTCTTGTTCAAGCACACCATACTGCTGTTGGTGTTACTGCTATGCGCTGGCGCCGCCGCCGCTGTGTGGAATATGACGAATCTCTCCTCCACCTTGATTGAAAAGCAAGCGCTGGAAAATTCCATGGCCTATGTTCAGGTTCTCCAAAACGCTCGTAGTCTTTACAGCGAAGAGGTAGTGAGCAAAGTTGTCAAGGATGAGGGGATGGCGGCGAGCCATATCTTTGAGAATCTAGCCAAGACGATTCCCATTCCCGCTACATTTTTAATTGAGTTAGGTTCACAGATCAGCGCCGACAATAGCGGTATGGAAGTCCGGCTATTTAGTGACTACCCATTTCCCAATCGTCTAGAGGGCGGACCGCATAACGAGTTTGAACGGGAAGCTCTTCGACGCTTGAGGCAAAATCCTCAAATGCCCTTTTCTCGCATCGAATCATCAAGTGGAAACCGCACATTTCGCTTTGCTCAAGCCGATATCATGCAGGCGAGTTGTATAGCCTGCCATAATACGCATCCCAAGAGTCCTAAAAAGGATTGGCAGGTAGGCGATGTGCGGGGGGTTTTGGAGGTCTCAATTCCCCTCAACACCCTTGTGGTTGAAACCCGTATGTGGCTCAAAGGGACCTTTGTACTGCTGGCTGGACTTTCTAGCCTGAGCGTCTTCGGTATTGCTCTAGTGATCGGGCGACTGCGGCAAAATTCCAAGGAGCTGGAGCTGCGAGTCCATGAACGCACAGCTGACCTAAAGCGAGCGAATCAAAAGCTGGCTGAGGCTCAGGAAAAGTCAGAAGGGCTGCTCCTCAATGTCCTACCGGAAACCATTGCTCGTAGACTCAAAGAAGGAGACAGCAACATTTCTGATGGGTTTGCAGAAGTCAGCATTTTATTTGCCGATATCGTCAATTTCACGACACTCTCGGCCCAGATGTCCCCTACTCAACTGGTGATTTTGCTCAACCAGATCTTCTCCGCCTTCGATCGATTAACCGAGCAATTTGGCCTGGAGAAGATTAAGACCATTGGAGACGCCTACATGGTGGCTGGCGGCCTTCCTAACCCTCGCCCAGACCATGCTGAAGCGATCGCAGATATGGCCCTCGCCATGCGTCGAGAAATTGCTCACCTTAGTCAGACCCTCAATCAGCCTTTAGGTATTCGGATTGGAATTAACTCCGGTCCTGCTGTCGCTGGGGTAATCGGCACCAAAAAATTTATCTACGACCTCTGGGGCGATACAGTCAATGTTGCTAGTCGGATGGAATCCCAAGGACGGGCTAGCGGCATTCAGATCACCCCAGCCACCTACGCCCGCTTACAAGGCAAGTACACCTGTGAATCTCGGGGACCGATTGAGGTTAAAGGGAAGGGGAAGATGGAGACTTATTGGTTGACGGGCAAGCGAAAAGCTATAAGTCAGAAGCCGGAAGCCCAAAACAGCAAGGGTAGGAGCAACGCCTTGTATCTGCCTGCTGGTAAAGAGGACTGTTGGTTCGAGGATTTTTCAGCCTTTTTGTGAATCTACATTTAGTGTCTTAGTCTAGGGGAAACGCTAAATGTAGATCCGCTACTATCATATAAGGGGTTGTTAAGCGAACTGGATAAAGGGGTGCTGGACCTTGATAAAGTATTCCTGAAGAGTATTCCTGGTGAATAGACAATCGTAACCATTGCGCTACCGATGGGGATGAGGCGACAATTTGCGCACTCGACGGCGGTGATACTGAGATCGTTGGGATTTTCCCAATTGGGCGATTACAGCCATATACCGGAAACTCTATACTGATTCCTCAACAGTTCTAAAGAATATGTCATTGGGACATGTCCCAATAAGTAAGATTTCACCTAGAGGAAGAGACTAGGCCCCTATGCAAAATACCGACTCGCCTTTTCATTGGCGCCTTCCTATGCATTGGCCTATAACCGTTCAGCGGTTTCTAATTCAACTCTTCTTCAAACACACTGTAATGCTGCTGGTATTATTGCTGTGCGCTGGCGTCGCCGCCGCCCTGTTAAATATGGCAAATCTTTCCGCCAACTTGATTGAAAAGCAGGCGCTGAAAAATTCCATATCCTATGCTAACGTGCTCAATCACACCCGCAACCTCTACAGCAATGAGGTGGAGAGCAAAGTTGTCAAAGATGATGATATGACGGTGAGCCATATCTATGCAGATCTAGACAAGACCATTCCCATTGCCGCCACGTTACTCATTGATTTGGGTTCGCAAATCACCGAAAAAAATAGCGGTATAGAAGTCCGGCTATTTAGCGATTACCCGTTTCCCAATCGTCCAGATGGCGGGCCACATGACGAGTTTGAACAGGAAGCCCTGCAACATTTGAGGCAAAATCCTCAATCTCCCTTTTCTCGCATCGAATCTTTGAATGGAACCCGCATATTTCGCTTTGCTCAGGCCGACATCATGCAGGCGAGCTGTGTAGATTGCCATAATACGCATCCCGAAAGTCCTAAAAAAGATTGGCAGGTAGGCGATGTGCGGGGGGTTTTAGAGATCAACACGCCCCTCGACATCCTGATGATTGAAACCCGTATGTGGCTCCATGGCACCTTTGCACTGTTGGCCGGACTCTCTGGTCTGAGTGTCTTCGGCATTGCTCTAGTGATCGGGCGACTGCGACAGACTTCCAGGGAACTGGAGCTACGAGTTCATGAACGTACAGCTGACCTAGAACAGACTAATCAAATGCTGGCTGAAGCGCAGGAAAAGTCGGAAAGATTGCTCCTTAACATTTTACCGGAAACCATTGCGCTTAGGCTTAAAGAAGGAGAAAGCTCTATTTCGGATGGGTTTGCGGAAGTCAGCATTTTGTTTGCCGATATCGTTAATTTCACGACACTCTCGGCTCAGATGTCTCCCAATCATTTGGTAATTTTGCTCAACCAGATCTTCTCAGCCTTCGACCAATTAACTGAACAATTTGGATTAGAGAAGATTAAGACTATTGGAGACGCCTATATGGTGGCTGGCGGCCTCCCGATGCCA
>JAKSDM010001745.1 GCA_022360135.1 Pseudanabaenales cyanobacterium
TACAGTCTCCGGCAATCCACTCAAACTGGAGTGGCGTCAAATCCACAAACAAGCCTACTAGAAATAAAGACAGTAACTGCTTTAGGAAGGTTAGAACCGAGTGGCGAGGTCATCCAAATTTCCGCCCCTTCTTCTAATCAAGGCGTTCGCCTTGAAGAATTGTTAGTAAAAGAAGGCGATGATATAGTCCAAGGTCAAATTATGGCTATTTTAGATAGCCGCGATCGCGCTGCCGCCGCCCTCAAACAAGCCGAAGAGAGAGTCAACGTCACCCAGGCTAATCTGAACAAGGTAAGAGCAGGCGCAAAAACAGGGGAGATTGAGGCCCAGAGAGCGACGATTGCTCGCATCGAAGCCGAACGCAGTAACAACATAGCAGCCCAAGCGGCGACGGTCGCTAGATTAGAAGCTGAACTCAAAAATGCCCAAGTAGAGTATCAACGCTATCAAGAGCTTTATACAGAAGGAGCCATTTCCGCTTCAGCAAGAGATAGCAAGCAACTTACCTTTGAAACGGCTCAAAGACAACTAGAAGAAGCGCGAGCCCATCTTCAACGGATTAAAACTGCAAACGAAGAGCAAATTCGAGAAGCCAAAGCCACTTTAGACCGTATTGCCGAAGTCCGCCTAGTGGATGTCGAGGTGGCTGCAGCCGAAGTTAGAGAAGCCCAAGCGGCAGTCGCAACCGCACAAGCTGACCTCGATCTGGCTTATATTAAAGCGCCCCAAGCGGGTCAGGTTTTGGATATTTTAACTCGTCCTGGGGAAGCCGTCTCTAGCGATGGTATTGCCAGGATTGGGCAAACCAGTCAGATGTACGCCATTGCGGAAATTTATGAAAGTGATATCGGCAAAATTCAGCTGGGACAGCGAGTCAACATCACTAGCAATGCTATTTCTGGCGAATTAGAGGGGGCTGTAGACCGCATCGGTTTAGAAGTGCAGCGACAAGAAGTCATCAATACAGACCCCGCAGCTAATATTGACGCCAAGGTGGTTGAGGTGAGAGTCAGGTTGGATGAAGACTCAAGTCAGCAAGTAGAGGGGTTAACTAATCTTTTGGTCAAGGTGGCGATCGCGTTGTCTTCGCAGCCGAGCGTCGGGGAGGATTGAGGTGATGATCTTCAAAGCATTACGAAACCGCACCCCGCTGGGATTACTGCAGCTCAAATATGACAAAGCCAGGCTAATCACCGCTCTTTCTGGGATTGCCTTTGCTGACATTCTCATTTTTATGCAACTCAGTTTTCTCAATGCGCTCGTCGATAGTAGCGTCTTGTTGCATAAAAATTTACGAGCTGACCTGGTGGTGATGAATCCTCAAGCCCTTAACTGGTCAGAGCTGTCTACTTTTCCCCGACGGCGATTGTACCAAGCTATGGATATCCCCGGCGTAGCTTCTGCTGAGGCTCTCTATATCAATTCCGTGAATTGGAAAAATCCTCAAACTCGCCAAAAAACCTCTATTATGGCCATTGGCATCAATGTTGACCATCCCCCGTTTGACTTACCCAACGTTAATCAGAATCTCGATCAGATTAAATTACCCGATACCTTTTTATTCGATCGCGCCTCTAGAGGAGAATACCAGGAAACGATCACAGCCTATGAACAAGGACAAACCGTAACCACCGAAATCGCAAGACACACGATTACCATCGGCGGTCTATTTAAGCTGGGTCCAGGTTTTGGGGCTGACGCCACGATGATTAGCAGCGACCAGAATTTTTTCCGCTTGTTTCCCAGAAGGCGGCCTGGAACCGTAAGTCTCGGCTTAATTCAGCTACAGCCTGAGGCCGACATTAGCCAAGTGAAGAATACGCTGAATCACTACTTGGCTAAGTTAGAAGATGTTCGCGTCATGACGCTAGAGGAATTTATTGAGTTTGAACAGAGTTACTGGGCGCAAAATCGGCCAGTAGGCGTCATTTTCGGTTTAGGTGTGGCGATTGGTTTTATTGTGGGAGTGGTCATCCTTTACCAAGTTCTTTCCACTGATGTGAATGACCACCTGGCGGAGTACGCCACCTTTAAAGCGATGGGTTATCGCCACGCTTATTTTCTCGGTATCGTTTTTGAAGAAGCAATTATCTTAGCTGTCTGTGGCTTTATCCCCGGTTTAGGCATTAGTTTAGGGCTATACACGATCATCCGGTTGCGTACGGCTTTGCCGGTTTATCTCACCGTATCTCGGGCGCTCGGAGTATTTTTGATGACTTTGGCGATGTGTACTATTTCTGGCGCGATCGCCGCCCGCAAACTGCAATCAGCCGATCCAGCAGATATTTTCTAGAAACCGAATAGACACGATGCAAAATCCTCAAAGCACAGAACCCGTGATCTCGATTCACCATCTCGACCACCATTTTGGCCAAGGAAATCTCCGCCAACAGGTGCTATTCGATATTAATTTAGAAATTGCCGCAGGCGAGGTCGTGATTATGACGGGTCCTTCGGGTTCGGGTAAAACCACTCTACTGACTTTAGTCAGCGGTTTGCGTTCGGCTCAATCAGGGAGTTTAAGAGTACTGGGGCAGGAACTCTGTGGCGCGATCACCGCACAATTGGTGCAAGCGCGACGACACAATGGCTATATCTTTCAATCTCATAATCTGCATAAAAGCTTGACCGCACGGCAAAATGTACAGATGGGTTTAGAAGTTCACGGCAACCTTTCTAGATCGCAGTTGCGAGATCGCGCCGCCGCCATGTTAGAACAAGTCGGACTCGGCGATCGCCTCGACTACTATCCCGAAAATCTTTCTGGCGGACAGAAACAAAGAGTCGCGATCGCTCGTGCTTTAGTCTCCCATCCCGCCATAGTCTTAGCCGATGAACCGACCGCCGCCTTAGACAGTAAAACGGGTCGAAATGTGGTTAATCTGATGCAACAACTCGCCAAGGAACAGAAAAGCACAATTCTTTTGGTGACTCATGACAATCGCATTTTAGACATTGCCGATCGCACGATACATATGGAAGATGGAAAACTGATGAATAACTCGACCATGAGTGTGGCGGCGTGATCACTCAGCTGCTGCAAGCAGTCGTCATCCGCTCAATTTCGTCAGGGCATAGGTGAGCCTGAACCGCTTGACCCGAAATTGCCGGGGTCGCCCCCCCATTTAATTCAGCTCAAGTGCTCCTGAGGGCGATGATCGGATCGAGTTGAGCTGCTTGGCGGGCAGGGATGACCCCAAAGATTAAGCCAATACTGCCGGAAACTCCTGTCGCCAGGGCAATTGCGCTAGCCGACACGCCGGGTTGCAAAGGAGTCAATACGGCGACAATTGCGGCTCCCCCAACCCCAATCCCAGTCCCAATCAGGCCGCCGGTGACTGAGAGAATGACGGCTTCAATCAAAAACTGCGTCAGAATCGCTTCTTGAGTTGCTCCAATGGCTTTGCGTAAGCCAATTTCATGGGTTCGTTCAGTAACTGAAACTAGCATGATGTTCATCACCCCAATACCGCCCACCAGCAGAGAAATGCCTGCGATCGCCGCTAAAAGCAAACTCAGCGCTCCGGTCACCTGAGTGATCAGGTCTTGAAAAGATTTATTGGCAAAAACTGTAAAGTCTTGCTGGCCATGCCGACGGGTCAGAATGTTGGTGATTTGAAAAGCTGCAGCCCGAATACTGGCTTGATCCTGGGCGGAAATCTCCAAGAAGTCGATCGGGATACCATTGGGCGAACGCCGCCCGGATAGCTGATGCACCATCGTCGTGATCGGAACATAGGCAGCCTCATCATAATTAATGCCAAATAGTGCGCCTTTCGGTTGGGTTACGCCAATTACCTGAAAGTTGTAGTTGTTCATCTGCACAAATTGCCCCAGGGGATTGTCACGACCAAAGAGGGTTTGGGCGATCGCAGGGCCTAAAATAACGACTTGAGCACTTTGTTGCTGCTCCAAGCGGCCAAAAAATCGGCCCTGGCGAATTTGCAGATTTCGGACATAAAGAATTCCTGGAGTTGTCCCGGTAACATAGGTTTGTTTAGAACGGGATTGATGGGATAATCGCAGACTGGCTTCAATTTGCGGCGCCACTTCCCGAACCGCCGGGGATTGAGCTGTGATCGCCTCAACATCAGTTAAAACCAGTTCTGCCGCCTCATTGGTCAACCCCTGGTCGTCAAAAGTCCCGGCATAAATCGTCAGCTGATTGGGACCGAAGGCTTCCAACTTTTGCTGAGTGAACCGCTGGGCCCCCTGCCCAATAGCCACTATCGCAATGACAGATGCATTGCCAATGATAATGCCGAGCATGGTTAAGGTACTGCGGAGTTTATTAGCAGTCAGCGTTTTGACTGACATGTTGATGCTTTCTGTCAAGTTCATGGCGTAGTCAGTTATCTGTCAGTTGCAATCAGTGACCCATGACCCATAACCAGTCATCAAGGAGAAGAGGTTAAAGATCACTAGGCTTAAAAGGTAGTTGTATCGACACCTTCAATGATGACGCCGCTAGGGGGAGCGAGGCGGATGCGATCGCCTTCCGTGAGACCTTCCAGCACTTGCACCTGGTTGCCGCTGGAGATGCCCAACTGAACTGATTGGAGGTGTGATTGAGCCGGGTCATTTGAGAGATACACGCCGGTTTGTCCATCAGGCTGAGTGACCACGGCGGCTAGGGGAATCGCTAGGGCATTTTGAATGGGCTGACTCAGAAATGTTAGTCTTACATTCATACCTGGCTTGAGCGTTTCTTGCCCCGTTTGTAGGCTTACTTTCACCCGAAAGGAGGTTACTTGATTCTGTTGAATTGCCCGAGGCGCAATCAAGCGAACCTGCCCTTGAAAGGTTTCATTAGGATAGGCGTCGGTTTGAATGTCTACTGATTGTCCTAAACTGATTTGGGCAATGTTGGCTTCCGGAATTTTGGCTTCAATCTCCAACCCACTCGAGAGTTCAACAATGGATGTGGATGTGGCCCCTTCGCTTTCGGAGGCTGAGGTGGTAGGGGTTACAAAGTCGCCTTCCTCAGCGAACCGGCGGGTAATCACGCCAGCAAACGGAGCCTGGATAGTAGTTTTGTTGAACTGGGTTTGATAGAAGTTCAGCTGAGCATTCGCTTCAGCCAACTCGGCTTCTGCTTGGGCAATCTCTTCTGGGCGCGTTCCATTCAGAGATTTCTGCAAACTCGCTTGCTGTTCCGCCAGTCGCCGTTGCTCGGCGTCCAGATTCGCCCTGGCTTCTTCTGCTTTAGCGACATAAGCAGTGAAGGCATTCCGGGAAATTGCCCCAGCTTGAACCAGAGGTTGGTTTCGCATCAGCTCTTCGTTCGCTTGCATCAGTCTTGCTTGGGCTGCGGCTACAGAAGCTTCTGCAGTAGCCACTCTAGCCCTGGTCTCGATAATCTCTTCCGGTCGGTCGCCAGCGCGTTTGAGTGATAAGTCCGCCTGGGCTCGCATTTGTAAGGCTTGATATTGATTGACCTGGGCCTGGAGTTGCTCACTGTCCATGCGGGCGATAATTTGTCCTGGCTCGACGCGATCGCCCTCCTGAACGTGCAATTCTGCAATTCGACCTGCCTCCTCAGGGCTAAGGTTAATTTTGCGTACAGGTTGCACTACTCCACTGGCTTGAATTTGAACCGTCAAATCTTGGGATTGGACGATAACCGTTTGGTTAGCTAAGTCTTGGGTCGAGGAAGGACTTCGGATTTTCAGATAAATTGTCGAGGCGGTTCCTAGGGCGCCCCCGATCAAAATTCCAATAATCCAGGGATTAAGCGACTTTACTCGCTTTCCCGAAAGCGGTTTAATAGCGTTGCTCCATTGATTCATGGATATGCTCATGAAAACTATCTGGGGAAGGATAACTGCGGGGAACGTCTGAAATCTTTATTCTAAAGGCTACTCAACATTCTCCACATGGTTCGAAACTCCCAATGCTTTTTGTGACTAAAGTCTTTAGACGCCTAGGACTTTAGTCCTAGCTCCATAATGCTCAGATCCCGACAGCAGCCCCTGGCAAAGAGAAGCATTGAGCACATAGAATAATGACAAGAAACCACCAATGATTAGCGGATGCACTTGATTAAAGCTGCTGCCAATCATGGACAGGTTTTATGGTTGAGATGTTTTTGTAAAATGCGAACTTTCGTTCAAATCGGGTCTATTTGTCCTTCAATATCAGCATGAACGGGTAGCATAGGGGACTAAGCGCCCTTGATGATGTGAGGCACCAACTATGGGACAGCAACCAGACAAGCAACAGCCAGACTTGTCCAATCGTGCGAAGACAGTGGATGACTCTAAACCTGTCGCATCCTCTTCTCCATCCGCCCCCCGTCCCGTCTTTGAGGAAATGGTGGTGCGTCCTTCTCCTAGTGAAGCCAAACGGATCATGTCCCAAGGCCGCAACCGCCTGACTCGACCGACCGTATCATCCGGTAGTGCAGGGAAAACCGTTCATGTTAGGTCAACCGTTGAAGAATTACCTCAGAAGCTGTCGCCGCGATCCCACTCTGTTCCCCCAACCGTCTCTTCATCCAGTGCGTCTCCAACATCCTCATCATCAACCGCTCAACTGCCTGACCCCGAAAAGCCACCCTATACTGAAAAGACCCAGCGAATTGTCGCGTGGAGTAATTTATTGCGATCGCTCCAGCCCTTCATTTGGGGAGCGATTATTTTGGTGGTGATTATCCCGTTGGTTGGGAAGGCGCTATTGTTTTACTCCTCAACAACCCCAGTTCAACCTACCATTCAGCCGTTAACGGAGATAATAGTTCCGGCAATTCCCAGACGGGCGAATTTGGATAAAGCCCTAGTAGACGCAGTTCAAACCGCCCATCAAAGCGCCCAGGAATTTGCGAAGGCTGAGCTAGACGATTGGGAAATACAGTTGGAAGGTCGAGTGGACCATTTCCTCGATTGGTACTTTGGCTATTTAAA
>JAKSDM010000437.1 GCA_022360135.1 Pseudanabaenales cyanobacterium
ATTACTTTGGGCTCTTGTTAGACTGCAAGTCTTTGTCTGGTCGGGATGAACCCACTAAGACAACTTACTCCATATCTATTCACTCGAAAAGTTGAATGAGACAAATTCTAACTCTGATGACCGATGGCGATGGGTAGTTTCTTCAGACAAAAATCGCCTGATCGCATCACCATATCCTCTCCTGGCAGACTGGTTATACCTTTCAATGAATTGAGACAAGACTGTCTAGATCTAATCACTGCTTGGTATTTTGAAAAGAATTGGAGGGCTCAGTTAGTCTTAAGACAGAATTCTCCGGATCATCTCACTATTCAGCTTGAATAAGTAAACATTCCATTTTCGCTCTATTCCGGCAATCCTTCGCGGTTATAGGAAACTTAGTCAATACTTACGTCTATAGAGAAGGTTTTGGAGTAGCGACAATTCTATAGAACCTCTGTCTTTAAATTGAGACAAGGCACTCCGTATCTTTTCACTATCTCGTCACTCAGTGGCTGCCTCTTATTGGGGTTGAAAATACTCAGGAGTTGGATCTCTAAATCCTTTTATTACCAAAGATCTTAGCCCATTTTAGGGTAGGTTTTGGTTCTCTTCTAGGAGATTGCCTCAAAGATGTGTTGGGCTTGAATCCATCTTTGTCTTAATTGAACCAACCTAAAAAAGTTGACTCAAGTCTTTATATGGCAAGGCTTTTGATATGAGACAGGCTTGTCCCAATCAAGTCACGATACTCGCCGAATTGCATCACTTTTTATCCGGATTACATCACTTAGGTTTGCTATAGCATCCTAAAAACAGGCACTTCAGGTCTCTAAGACAGCCTAAGTAGTTTAAATAAACTAATCTCATCCACTAAATCAAACAAGGCCATCTGTGACAATAGCTTTCCATTCCGCTTCCTAGAGTAAATGGGGGTTTTGGGTGCTGATTGGCGCAATTGAACAAGATTTGAGTCTCCGGATTGAGCAGAGTGGGTGGAAGGCTGTAGGTCCAGCTCTTACAACTGCTTGGAGGAGCTTTGACCAAGGAGTCGGTCTATCGTAACTTTGGCCGCCACCGACCAATTTCGGTATATACGGGAGTGGAATGACGAATTCCTTTCCCTGTTTCCCCATCGCTACGATTACATCTACGCTGAGCATCCAGAGCCCAATGTTTCTCCTGACTGGCGAACTGAGAGCCGCTATCCGCTCTCGGATCGTATTCTCTGCCAAGGCTCGTATCTCTTTGGCGTGCGTTTTGGAGCTAGGACACATTACTGCCTTCTCGACATTGATATTGTAAGTCCTTACCATCCCAGACAAGATCCCTTGGCTCTCCCTCGTCTCTTGGCTACGCTAGAACCTCTCGGTTTGGTTGATCACGTTGCATGCACGTCTAGCTATAGTGGTGGGCTTCATCTCTACTTTCCGTTCCATATAGCTCAGAGTTCTTGGAAACTTACCAATGCAGTTGGAGTGCTCCTGGAAAATGCCGGTTTCAGGCTTAAAGCAGGGCAACTAGAGATTTTCCCTAATCCCAAACCTTATATTGTTGAGGGAGCGCCCAGTTTATTTAATGCCCATCGGCTTCCCCTGCAAGCAGGCTCCTATTTGCTTAATCAGGACCTCCAGCCTGTTTGGAGCGATCAACAGCACTTTGTCCAGCAGTGGCGGCTTTGTCAGAATTGCAATGTTCTCGACACGGGTACCCTTGAACAAGTTCTCAAGCAGGCTAAGCGTTGGCGCTATCGGGTTTCTGGGAAAGCTGACAAGTTTATCAACGACTTAAATGCAGAGATTGAGCTAGGTTGGACTGGGTCGGGGCAGACAAACCGGCTTTTGGGGCGTATTACTATGCGCTGTTATATCTTTCATCATATGCTCTATGGGGGAGAACCGCTAGAGGGTAAGAAACTAGTTGATGAGATTGTCGCAACGGCTCGGGCGCTTCCAGGTTATCGAGAGTGGTGCCGACATCAACATGAAATTGAAAAACGGGCGGAAGAGTGGGGTAGATGTATTGAGAACAGTCATTACTTCCATTATGGCGGTCAATTCAGTAAGTTGGGAGCGAAGATTGATGAATCTGAGCCGGGTTTACCCACTTGGAACCAGCGGCAGTCTGAGTTGACTCGGGAAAAGATTCGAGCCGCGATCGCAGATCTATTGGAGCGGGATAGTCTGCCTGCCACCGCTACAGCCAGATTTAAGGCCCTTACTAGCTATGGCGTTGGCGGCGGTTCCCTTTATCGACATCGGGACCTCTGGCATCCTGACCATCTGTGGAAAATCCCCTCAGACCCCCCGACTACATCAACAACTACTGAGGAATGCCGACTGGATTATGTTGAGCATAAATCCAGTCGGCAAGATTCCTCAAGCTTATTACCAGTAATAGGCGGTAATGGCTTACCCAGTGAGCCTTTTGACCCCCCTGGAAAACGAGATTTGGAACCTATGGGTGGTAATTCATCTTCTGAAGCAGACGCAATCATTGCTAGTGGATACTGCTCTGATGCAGATGAGGTCATTTCTGCTGACTCTGACGCCTCGGAGGGGGTTGAATATATCCACCAGATCTTGTCTGATATCAAGAGTCAGGTCAAAGTGAATCAGAAAACGACTCAGTTGATTAGCGCCGAGGTGCAACAGTCAAGAGAAGCGGCTTCTCAGTTAGCTCAAGTTGAGCAAATGAGGCAGTTTCTGGCCTCCGGCGACCCGATTCTGATAGCTGAAGCGCAAGCATGGGCAAGGCATAATCCAGGCGTTCTCAATACTGAGGCTCCGGATCTATCTCCATCCAGAGTGGATCCCACCCCCAGTTGGCCTTTTCACAAGCGGCTGCGGGCGATCTGTCGGGAATGGTGGTGCGATCGCTTGGAGTAGTATTCGTGGAGTTTGACAGGCTTTCCATCTTTCCAGACGCTGCGATAGAGAGGGAGGCATTAGTCCCTATCTTGTACGCTTCCGCCCAACCTCTGATACGCCAGGTAAACCGCTTCGAGAAATGCATCTGGCGTCATATCACTAGGAAGATGCTCTAGGTCGATCAGCGTCTTGGCTTGGCGCGCCAGTTGGAGGCTCAGCTTAGATCGAGCTTTGGGAGCCATTACGGTTCGGCGTTGTAAATACTCCCGAATCACCGCAAGATCATCCGGTTGGAGCAAGGATAGATTGGCGATTTGTAAGAGTTCTTCAGCGATTGGCTCTGCGGCTTGGGAAATACTGGGCGCTTTAGAGACGACAGGGCGCTCCGTTTGGACGATGAGTGTTCCCGCCATCCAATCGCCCAGTCGCTTCTCCTTGGGGGTGAGAACGATTAAGAAGAAGCCGATAAACAAGATGTCATCAATCGGTCGGAGCAGCGATCGCAACGTGGCCTGAAACAGTCCCGCAGGCTGACCGTTTTCGCGAATCACCCGAATTTTGGCAACGCGTTTACCCGGTGTCTGACCCTGCCATAAGGTTTCGAAGATGACAAAATATCCCACATAAATAATAAAGAAGAGCAGCAGACTCATGGCCGCTAGCCACAATTCAATACTCTCCGTTCCCCCACCTAAAAAGACGACTAAATCGACGATTTGCTGGCTGACCAACGACCCCAGGTAAATCACCATGACTAAGAGCAGGACCCAGAGGGGATAGTCAATCAGGAGCAGCGCTAGGGCTCGATTGCCAATTCCAGCCAGCGTGAACTCTAGCTCAACACTTTCTGGGGTTTGAATAGTAATTTGATTGAAATAACGGGTCATGAATCGAGGTCGCGTAACCGGAGGTCAAGTCCTTCGAGACGGCTGCGGAGGTCATAGTAGAGCACTGCTTTAATCGTCTGCCAAAAGGGCATAACCACTAAATTAATGATGAAAAACAAGAGAAAGCCGATCAAAAAGGCAATAGCGAGTTGTTGCAATACATTGGGGGCGGCAAAGAGGATTGAGTCAGGATCATTGAGAAAGGGGGCGATCGCCAACAAGCCTGAAATCATCGGCGCTGCTGATAAGGCGTAGAAAGGCAGTGTGATCAAAACGGCGACGCCAATCACCCCCAGAATTCGGCCTGAAGAATGTTTAGATAATTCCCAACTCCGTCCTACAGCTGAAGCGGCGCCGATATTTTCCTCAACTGCAATTGGCACTTCAGGAATAAAGAAGCGAGAATAAACCCAAAGGTAGACAACCAAATAAATTAGATTGCCGATGATTGTGATCATTGCATAGAGAACTACAATATTTCTGAAAAGTAGTCCAACGCCACCGAAGATAACTGTCTGTAATAAAGACAGGGTAAAACTGGCGGCAGCCAAAATCAGATTCGCCAAAAACTGAGCCCAAAAAACTCCCCACAGGCGATGGTTGAGTTGCTGTCTAGCCGCCCGGACGCTCTCCGGTTTTTGCAATAACTCCCCAAAAGCAAGCCGCGAAATTAGGGCGGTGTTCATCAATGCCTTAGCACTACAGTAGACACCCAGAACAATTGCTAGTAGGAGGATCAGCACATACCACCCAGGTCCAGCCTGGGTGGCTAACAAAATCCCCACGAGAATACCGGACAGCAGAAATGGCAGTATAATCCACAACGTCGCTATCAAGGCAATACCGAAGTAGCTTTTGAAGTGGGAACGGTAAAGCTGCAGTCCGACACTCACAATATTACCAATATTGAACGAGCCAGGTGGACTAGCCGGATTTAGATTTTGAGGCATCAGCTGATTCTCCTACAGGAAGTCAGACAGACAAACAATGACGCTATCTTAAACGAGTCTGAATTTAATCTTCAGCAAATTCCATCAATCTATTTATACGGAATTGGGATTACGCAGTTGTAAATCTAGTCCTTCCTTGCGGCTCCGCAAGTCGTAGTATAGAGTTGCTTTGATGGCTTGCCAGAATGGCAGCACAAAGATACCGCTGACAATTCTGAGGATCAGTAACACCGGAAAGACGATCGAATATACAGTTGTTCCGGGTTCCAGTCTGGAGATGAGCAGATCAGGAATTATACTCATCAGCAGTACAATGGGCAAAGTAATCAGAGATGCAACCACCACAATACCGATCACTCTGAGAACGACCGCTTTTGTCAACGCCCAACTGCGAGCAATACTTTGCCTCACTGTAATGTCCGTCTCGATCGCCAAAGGAACTTCAGGCAGGAGTAGGCGTGAGACAAGCCAGATAATGCTAATCAATCCAATTGCCAGGATGACAATTATCAGGGTGGTGATTGCAATCGTGCCCGCCAAGCTGGAAACAGCAATAAAAAACATCGCTACCCATAGGATCCCCATGGCGATCGCAATCCCCAAGTAGACCCCGATAAACAGCCAACCAATCAAGACTGCTAATCTTAGAAAGGACCACAGACGGCGGTTGACTTGCTGACGAGCAGTTTTTACACTTTCAGGATGATTGGTTAACTCGCCAAAGGCGAGTCGAGCGATCAAACCAGAAATCGCGAAGTATTTGGCCCAACCGTAAATCGGTATAAGCAGCCAGAGATACGCAAATAAAGCCAGTTTAAGATAGGTCTTGAAATGGGATCGATATAAACGCGCCCCGGCGCTGACAACATTGCCGATGCTGAGGGGACGAAGACGACCTATAGCGTTTGGGTTTCCCGACATGCATTACTCCTTGCGCCATATATAGTGGTTTCGGGTTGAGGGTCATTGTAGGTCGAGACTAAGCTGAATCAGAACTTGCCGTAATGTTTATGAATATCAAACGCTGGATTGCTCGACGGGAAACTAGTTGGCAGCGCCTGGACGAACTCCTACGGCAGGTGGAAAAGCAGGGACTCAAATCTCTACAACCGAAAGAGATTAAGCAATTAGCCAGTCTCTATCGGTCGGTATCGGCAGATCTGGCTCGGGCGCGCACCCATCAAATTGGGCAATCCCTGGTTCATCATCTGCAAAGTCTGACCGCTCGGGGATATAGCCAAATTTATCAAGGATCGCGTCGCCAAGACTGGCAGGCAGTCCTCAAATTTTACCAATATGGTTTTCCAGCCGTGGTGCAAGAAACCTGGGGGTATAGTGCGATCGCCACAGCCCTCTTCGTCCTCGGCGGTTTAATCGGCTGGTGGTTTGCTTGGCGAGATCCG
>JAKSDM010001045.1 GCA_022360135.1 Pseudanabaenales cyanobacterium
CTTTAGCTGGCATAGGGTAGATGATCAAGCTGATTTCAATTTATATTTTATGCAACTTAGATGCTGATTAGCTTACTACTCCTTCTGTGAGAACTTGAGAAGGAGCATGATTGGAAGAATATCCCGCCTCTTTATCAGAGCTTTTGGCTCAAACGATATAGCACTTGAGAGGTTGTTTGAATTTTAGATTTTGAATTTTGAATTCAAGCCTAACTGATCAGCATCTGCAGATGCTGCATAAGGATTGATTTGGGTACCTTGCCGACGAACGTATCTACGATCGCTTGATCGGCTTGTAACAGCGTCAGCTGAGGCACGCCCGCGGCGTGAAACTGTTGGATTTGGCGACTCCACTGGGGATCGTCGACATTGAGCATGACAAAGTTGATCTGAGCCCCAAATTCATCGTGTAGAGATTGCAGGTTAGGGGCCAGTGCTTGGCAGGTGGCGCACCAATCGGCATAGAACTCGATTAAGGTGGGCTTGCCGTTGGTCATCGCTACATCGTAAGGCGTAGCGTCTTGAGCCAGGGCTTTTAAGGCCATAAGTCCGGCAACAGGAGAAAGATTGAGTGAAGCGGTTTGGGGGCGGGTGAGAAAGACGGTGACGATCGCAAAAACGAGGATAAGCGCGATCGCAATCGCCCCAGTTCGATGTCCGGGAGAAAATCGATGGGGGTTCATTATAGGGGAATCCCTTACTGGAAGTAGTAGGCCAAGATAATATGAAAGACCAGCATGAGCGCAAAAATACACACCAAGAAAATGTGGCTAGCCAGCCAGAGCGATCGCAAGCCCCGAATTAAAGACCCTTTAGACAACGGCTTTTGGCTGCCGGGTAGCTTACCAAAATAGCTGCGGGTGGATTCTAAGATGCCGGTTTCAGCCACGACCCCCACTAAAGCCGTTAGGGTAACGCCAAAGAACACCCAGAGAAATACGGCGTTAAAGTTAAGGCCATTGGAGCCAATCGTATGGATCAGAACCAGGCCCACCAACCCCACACCTAAAAAGATATGGAGACTCCGCCAGAGTTGAATAGAACCTGGCACTTTGAGGCGAATCGGCCAGCTGCGGCTGCGCTTACGCACCGTCAACATAACTTCCAACAGAATAAAGGTCAAGGCCCCGTATCCGGTTCCTTGCTTATAGAGTTCTCCGCGCAAGAACTGGTGCAGGTCAAACGAGTTATCTCGCAGCAGGTCGAGGTAACCGGCGCTGAAGGCAAAGGGGAGTAGCAAAACCGATGTCAGTAGGGTCAGGCCAATCAGCGTCTTGAAATCAGGTTTAATGCCGCGAGGGCGGACAGGCGATCGCCACTGCCGCGAGATCGCTTCTACGTCCGGTAAGGGAACCGGATTCAGCGAGGATTCTAACCTCACTGGCTGATCAAGAGAAGACGGATGTTGCTGCATGGGAATCATCACCATTGGGGAAATAGGGATGAATGGCACTGAAGTAAGCGTTTATAAATCGCTAAAAGCCCTGATATTCCGTAGGGTGGGCATTGCCCACATGGCTTATTTCAGTGCCATTCGAAGTAAGGATACTAGATCGGGGGCGTCTAGAGACTTCAACAGCGATCGCGCGTCACGGTCGAGTCCCCAGACGATGTCACTAGGAGAGTGACTGCTAGCTGCTTGGTAACTAGCGCTTATGCTCCCGCCAGGGGAATGTTGATCAGGATGCTGTCCATGACATCGATACTATCTAGATACCTAAGTTAGATGCCTGATAGAGGCAGATTGATCACCACGCCGCCCATCACATCATTGAGTTTGAAAACCTTGTCAGGATAGCGCTCCTTATGGATGGGGTGATTATTGTGGCAACTGGCGCAAGCGTCGGCGACAGCAGGGTCAGGGTAAATTGCAGAATAGTACTTTTGTCCGGCTATTTCCCGGTATCCTTTATAGGGTTCGCCAGTTTCAACCACTTCTTGCATCCCAACCTCCTCAAATTCCCCTTTAGGAGCCTGGTTATCATTAATATTCCAGGGGGAAATCAGACCAATGGTGAAATCTCCATCTTCGGAAGCGAGTTCGGCTCCGAGGCGGAACATCTGAGCCGGTAGCGGGATGCCATTGGTTTGTTGCCAAGCTTCAGTCGCTTCAGCCGGAACAACGCCATTCGGCTTTTCGTTGCCTTCTAATTTTTTCAGACGGGCGACCACGTGCTTAGTATAGGCAGTGCGATCAGAGGCTGCGACCTTATGGATATAGTCCACAACAATTTCTGGGGAAATACCGCCGCTGGCGCCGCCTGAATCGGCGGCAGGACCGCTGCTACACGAGATAGC
>JAKSDM010000360.1 GCA_022360135.1 Pseudanabaenales cyanobacterium
ACCACCCCCAACAGCCAACCAATATCAGCCAGCGACAACCCAATATCCACCAAAAGAGGACGAAACATACTCTCCGCCATGCTGCCGCCAACGACATATAGCGTTAGCAGCATCAACCAACGCCATACCCCAGGACGACGATAAAAATTAACTAAATCCATCCACATGGGCAGATCAGTTTTAGCATGCTCCTGAGGCAGGTGCTCACGATGCCGCAATATAGGGACTAGCGCCACCACTACCATGAGCGCTAAGGCGAGTAAACTTCTTGTCCAGCCCCACTGGTTGAGTAGCACCAGCATGACGCCTCCTCCCAGCATTGCCCCCAAATAATTACCCGCCATCTGAATGCCATTACCCCAACCTCGCTCTGAAGGAGTCAGTAGCCCCACAGCTAATGCATCTGTGGCAATATCTTGGCTAGCCGCCAGTGTGGCCATCGCCATGAGTAAGCCAAACAGCACTATAAAATTGGTTTGGAGACTCACAAAAGCACATAGGGCAGCTATACCTGCCAGCAGAAATTGAAACGTAACAATCCAAAACCGATAATGCCCCCAGCGGGTATAGCCGTGGCGATCAATCCAGGGAGACCAAAACACTTTGAATAATAGCGGTAGGCCCAGTAAATAAATGAGCCCAATGGACTCCAGTGACGCTCCCTGCTCTCGCATAAAAACAGGGAGCGCTTGCACAAAAAACATCAACGGAATGTACTGCGAAATGTACAGACTACCCAGTAGCGCCAATTTATGAACCCGTGGATGATTGCCCACTAGAAATTAGACCTAAACTGAACGCCATAGGTTACAGGAGCCCCAAAGGCCCCCCCTCGCGCCCCACCGATATCAAAGGCTTGGACAATATAACGGGTGTCAAACAGGTTATTGGCGAAGAGATACGCCCCATAACGATCAAACTCATAACCTAAACGAGCGTTGACCACCGCATAGGAATCTTGCTCTAGGGTATTTGCTTCATCGAAAAATGTCTTGCCAACACCTTGCAATTCTAACCGGGC
>JAKSDM010000846.1 GCA_022360135.1 Pseudanabaenales cyanobacterium
ATCCTTAAAGTAAAGAGTCAGTGTTCTTTCACTATCAGCATTTCGAGCTATTATGAGTTCATTTTCTGAAAAAGCTAACTGAAAAGCTGATTTGCTCTATAGCGCTCCTGTTTAAGTTGTGACCTTGTGATCTAGACATCTCGCCGGTGTATATAATCTTGCCACATGGCTGCGTTACCTCGAATCGTCTTCCTTGGGAGAAACAAAGCGTTTGTACTACAGCTTCTTCACAAATCGTTTGGGACTGCTATATGTGGCTTCGGACACCCGCTTTACTTCAGTAAATTCTGTTGACTTAGCTGCTGGGGATGTAAACTGTGCGAATTCCGCTGGACTATTATCGGATTCTTGGCCTGCCGATTCAGGCAACCGCAGAGCAGTTGCAGCAGGCCCATCGCGATCGCACGCTACAGCTCCCCCGACGTGAGTATTCTGAGATCGCCATTGAGGCGCGCAAGCAGCTGATCGACGAAGCCTACGCTATTCTTTCCGATCCAGACAAGCGGCAGGCCTATGACACAAAATTTTTGACCAAATCCTATACCCTTGAGACGGCGACGGCGGATCGAGATGTTCCCAAGGCAGAAAATGCTTCCTCAGTAGAGGTGAGTTTTGAAGCCGGAGAAGAAGCCCTGCGATCGCTGGCGTCTGAACCGACCTCAGAAGTCTATACCCCAACGATTGAAATTAATCACCCTCAGCTGGCGGGCGCCCTGCTAATTTTATTGGAATTGGGAGAATACGAACTCGTCATTCGCTTAGGTCGGCCCTACATTAGCAGTGGTGACGCCAGCCTGGCGAATGGACAGTTCGGGGACCCCAAAGTCATCCTGTCCGATATTGTCCTTACCCTGTCCTTGGCCTGCTTGGAACTCGGTCGGGAGCAGTGGCAGCAACGGCAGTACGAAAGTGCGGCTGAATCCTTAGAAACCGGACGGGAGCTGCTGATGCGCGAGGGATTGTTCCCTTCTATTCGAGGTGAAATTCAGTCTGATCTTTACAAGCTACGTCCTTATCGAATTCTAGAGCTGGTGGCGCTGCCAATGGAGCGAAGGCAGGAGCGTCGACAGGGAATCCAACTACTGAAGGGGATGCTGCAAGATCGATCCGGCATTGACGGGGTCGAGGATGATTTGTCTGGCTTAAACGCCGATGATTTCCTGCGTTTCATCCAGCAATTACGGGGTTATTTGACCTCAGTGGAGCAGCAGGAGCTATTTGAAATAGAGGCTCGACGGCCTTCGGCAGTGGCAATTTATCTAGCCGTTTATGCTTTACTGGCGCGCGGATTCGCCCGTCATCAGCCGGCCCTAGTGCGCCGCGCCAAACAAATGCTAATGCGGCTTGGAGGTCGTCAGGATATTCATTTAGAACAAGCGGTCTGCGCTCTATTATTGGGACAAACCGAAGAATCTAGCCGAGCCCTTGAATTAAGTCAGGAGTACGAACCCTTAGCCTTTATTAGAGAACATTCTCAAAGGGCTCCCGATTTGCTGCCGGGTTTGTGCTTATATGCTGAACGCTGGCTGCAACAGGAAGTCTTTCCACATTTTCGGGATTTGGCTCAGTATCAATCCACCCTCAAAGACTACTTCGCTGACGAACAGGTGCAGGCTTATCTGGAAGCCATGCCTGATGATACTGAGTCTGAGCAACGGTGGACACATGCTCACTCGGGCTCCGCCGACAATAACCGAGTGGGTGCGGTCGCCCCCCCTGCTTTTCGCCGTGATTTTGAGCGGCGGCGTTCCCAGCCAACGCCAGTTTCACATAAATCAGCCGACCCTACCACCATCGTTGCAACCGGCGCCCCCGTTAACCGAACTGCAGCCGCCAATTCATCTCCTGAGAGTATCCCACTGACAACTGCTGAGCGAATTTCTCAACTTTCACCTGAGGGTCGTTTATACCCAAGCGGTTCTGCCTATGAAAACAATGGCGCTGGGCCAAACCACACCCAAATGGAAGCCGATCAGGATGCTTGGCAGGCTTCACCAACTGAAGTTTCTCTCCCCCATCCAACCCGACGACCTCGGTCGTCTCCCCATTGGGGGCGGTTAGTTCTGGTGCTGTTGATGGGGTTCCTGAGTATAGTCATGCTCGGATTCGTCGCTAAGCGGGTTATCAACTCCGTTAGCGCCTTTGCAGCCTGGTTTTCTAGACCGAAGATTCAGGGCGAACCGCTCTACATTCAGCTGGACCGCCCGCCGATTGCGATTCCGGATCTTGAAACCATTAATCCAGCGATGAGTTTAGAAGAAATCGCCAAAGAAACCATTACTAACTGGTTAAACGCGAAGCAGGCCGCCTTGGGTCGAGCCCACAATTTAGCAGGTCTAGAGACAGTGCTTGCCGATCCCCTTCTGCAACAATGGCGCAATCGGGCTCAGAACGCCATACGAGAAAACTGGCGCTGGGAATATCGCCACGGGATCGAGGTGCTTTCAGTCAAACCGGATCCAGCCAATAAGCTTGAACTCGTCGTGGAAGCTCAAATCAGTGAAGCGGCTGATTTCTATGAAGGGGAGCGATTTAATCCTGTTTCCTCCTACAATGACATCCTCCGCATGCGCTATGGCCTCGTCAGTCAAGATGGTAATAATTGGCGGATCAACAAGATCCAGGAGCTTGATTAGCTGCTACCTTCTATAGCAATTTCACGGGTGTTGAATACATCTCAGTGAAGGCGGCAATGAAGGCAGAGTGTAGGGTACAGGGTGCAAGGCGGAGTCAATGCAAATGAAAACCGCTATAAACCCAAGCTAATCGTTATAAAACAACTCTATAACCCTCCCCATAATTTTGTAGCCGACTGCCGAGGAGAATTGCTACCACAGCACATCAGGGTTTGCAAACTTTCTACACAAATACATAATAATAGTTGGAGAAACTTATAGGAAAATTAAGATCTATATTTTTTAACAGAAAGAATATTAATAAAATAAAGATCTGGACGCATTAAGATTCTCAGCTTCCTCTTGCCTTATTCAGCCCTCTTTTATTTAGGCCTCAACGCCCCGACATTATGCCCCCAACCCTAATCCAGGCCTATGCACCGCTGATTTTTTGGCCCGGATTAGGGCTGATCTTATTCCATGTGCTGCCACAGACGTTTCCTCGCTTCCTGGGTCGAACCTTATACTGGGTAGGCGTGCCGATTGAAATCTTTAGTCTGGCTCGCAATGCAGATCTCTCAGGTAATGTCGGATTAACCCCTATGATTACAGTCGGGGCGTTGGGGTTGGGATTGGGACTGGCTTGGATGAGTTGGTCTGGGTTACAATGGCTAGCCTCGCTTGAGTCGCTTAGGTGGGGAATCGACGCCCAGAGTCTTTTCGGAGCTAGGCATGGGGACAATGATCGCCCTAGTCAGGGAAGTTTCATCCTGACGACTATGCTAGGAAATACGGGGTTTGTTGGCTTGGCCATTGTTCCCGTCTTAGTCAGCGATCGCTACTTGAGTTGGGCTGTGTTCTATAGTGTGACCCAAAATATTTTGGGAACCTATGGCTTAGGGGTATTCTTGGCCAGTTATTTTGGTCAGACTCAGCAGCCTGATCGATGGTGGCTGCATCTGAGAGATGTCATGGCTGTTCCCTCTCTATGGGCGTTTACACTCGGCATATCGACCCGAACCTTCGCCCTATCTGAAACGGCGGAATGGGGGTTACGGCAAGCAGTTTGGGTGATTATTCCCATGGCTCTTTTGTTGATGGGGATGAGGCTTAGTCAAATGCTTAGTTGGAACAGCCTACGGCTAGCGATTGTACCCACCTTGCTGAAAATGTTGGTTGTTCCTGGTTTGGTTGGTATTATCGTCACCTTACTGGGATTATCGGCTGAAGCCTGTCTGATTCTGGTGCTGATGTCAGGAATGCCGACTGCCTTCGCCAACCTGATTCTGGCGGAAGAGTACAATCTCAATCGAGACCTGATTGTGAGTGCGATCGCCCTAACCACAGTTCTATTGCTGGCGGCGATTCCACTCTGGCTAATGTTATTCGGGAATGTTTATTGGGGAATGTAAATGTAAAGGTCATGTCCTGATGTTGAAAGGGTAAAGGGTAAAGGTGAAGGGAGACTTAACGGTGATTTGCTGTCACCTGTCATATTTCTCCATCAACTCAGATGACATTAGCCAGTTGTGCGGCATACTCTCCACAAATAAGGAGTGTAATCACCAAATCTTTTTCGTAATTTCCGTAAGCTCATAATCCATTCTCAAAGTAGGATTGGAAATCAGCGATTTTCCCAAGCAATCGGGCCAAATTGTGATTTGATAGAATTTCAGCTGAATAGCGCCTTGAGGGTAATGCAAGTACACAGTCCACTAGCCCAGTCAACTCCTCTGATATTGGACAATCTGCCTGATTTCGACCTTACAAGCGACGGCTGTCCTCGGCGAACCAAGATGCAGATTGACCTGCTTCTATTGGCAATTGAAGCACTAGATCTAGGAGGATCTGAAGCAATGCTGACCGCCGCCAAGGAGTTGGAGTTACAGAGCCTGATTAAAGGGCGAGTTGGACTTTGGTTACTGCGGAGTACAAATCCTTTGAGGCGATATAATCAACGTCGTCCCTTAACCCTGACGGAAGCCAAAGCCATGGTGTTAGTTGCTTGCCATGTGGCGCGACGTTTGACAGTTTTGATTCGCCAACTGCTATTGGGATATCAACAGCTCAGTGAGAAGCAGCTTTCGTTGGAGCACCATTTTCGCCTATCGGATTACTTGAGTCGGTTTCGGACCCATTTTCGCTCCCGCATGAACCCGCGACGAGCTGGGGTGATCGCCTATAGTACAGATGAAAAGCTGGACGAGTTGGCTTTGAGATTGCTCAATCAGCTTTTGTTTTGCACGGGCGCCTATGGAGCCCAACGACTTTGGAACAGTCTGTTTGATGGAGAAATTTCATGACTATTCAACGTCAATACAGTCTGCCCAATTGCAACCTGATCTTGGAGGGATTGAGCACGGTAACCACCCCAAATTCTTCCCCTCCCATGTCTGTTTTAGTGAATGCAGAGTGTCACTTTCCAGGAATTCTTAAGCATCCCTTAACGGGTGGACGGGAATTTATTGAGAGTCTGGCGACGGCTGTCAGCCGCTATGTGCAGGAGCAGCTTAGCGGTATTCCTCAACCTCATGTTGCACCTGCCGACAAGCCGCTGCTGGTGCAGCTGAAGGGAGGTGAAGGCCCTTATCATCATCTAATTGTTCAACCTCAAGTAGTGAATGGAAAATCATCGGACGCTAAAACTCACCCACCCACCGATATTAAGCTAACGACTGTTCAGTTGTTTGATCTCTTGGAAGCGGTCGATCAACTGCTGGCGGATACTCAAACCTTACCCGACCTGAGACTTGACCTCACTCCCATTCCCCGACGTCTAGTCAAGACTCAAGAACCCATCGCCAAGCGGGCGACACCTGCAGCGATAGGCGTTTCAACACTGGCTGCAGCGGCGGTTTTAGGTTTCTTATTACCCGTACCGGAACTCAAAATCCCCGAGAGACCGCCTTCTAAGACCGAGCTGGAAGGCTCTGGAGGCGGTTCGGACACCCCTCAGCCTGGACCTTCCCCTTCCCCCCCCAACCCCTCCGGAGACTCTGACAGCCCAAGCCAGAGCCGAACTGACGCCCCCACTGCTGGCGCTTTGGAGGAAACCCTTGAAAAGGCTCCAGAAATCACCGATTCTGACAAATTAACTGAATTAATGCAAGCCCTCAATCGCCAGATCACTCAAGCCTGGGATGATCAACCCAACTTTGATCAGGCGTTAGTTTATCGGGTGTTGGTTTCAGAAACAGGGGATATCGTCAACTATACCCCTGAAAATGACGCTGCACTAGCCAACAGAGATAAGATACCTCTATCTGATTTAGCGTACATTTCGCTTGATGACGAATTAATTATTCAAGAGCCTGTCGCCCAATTTAAAGTGACCTTCACCCCTAATGGCAATGTCGCCATTAGTCCCTGGCAGACGCCTGAGGGGTCTACCGCACCGGCGAACCAATCTGGGCCGGGGTCTAGAAGCGGCTCTGGCGCTGAATTATTGGATTCAACGTCAACCTGGACAATAGGCCTGGATTATCTTATCCCCAATGAAATTAATGACCCCACCCAAATCGAAAACCTCAACCAGACACTCTACGAAGCGATTCGAGATAACCGAAATGATCGCAACATTGGCGAAAGGCTGATATATCGGGTTCGAGTCAATCAGTTAGGCGCGGTCACTGGCTATGAATCGGTGAATCAGGCTGCATCCAATTATCTCAATCAGACCCCTTTACCAAAGCTGAAAACAGAATCAGGGAGAGAGAGAACGGATGAATCTGAGGTTGATTTTAAGGTGGTGATTACGCCTTCAGGCATATTGGAGATTAATCCCTGGCGGGGATGGCCTGAGGAGTTCTGAAGGCGTGTTACAGATCGTCGCCTGGCGGGGATGGCCTGAAGAGTAAGGCGTCGATGACATTGCATTAAAGCTTAATATTCATTAGAGCTTAATATTATGTCCCGGTTTACCGGATAATATTCCCGCTAATCTAGACTTACAAGTGAACTTCCATCTAATATCAATTTCGTTGAAACAATCCTACTATCCGCAAATTCAACATTTTAGAGGCTTAGCCGTGCTAAGTATTCTCCTTACCTGACGATTTGAACGAATTTGATGTATGGAATCTCTGTTGGGCATTAGGGCGCTCTGCAGAGTAGCTGCTTACCGGAAGTTTTGTGACAAAGGGGATTGGTTTGATGGCTAAGCAAGGACTGATTCGGGACACTCGATCCTCTGCCGCCCAGACTGCCCCTGCAACTGGCAGAGTGAGATCGCTACTAACCTTTATCTTTCGTCTACTGCTATTGGGAGTGAGCACCAGTGGCGCTTGGTTGGCGGGAGTCGCTGTCGCCAAGTATTATTATCCAGCTCAGTCTCCAGCGCCCCCGCTCCAAGAAATTGTCCTGCGACGCTCCAGCCATTTTATCCGACGAATTCAGCGTCTATCTGAACTTTGGAATCAATCTTCTCTCTCCCCGAAAAACCTCGACCCGAGTTTCTCATCAACTGAATCAGCCCCGCCGCCCTCCCAAATCGTTGTCTCAAATCCTAACCCGGTCAGATCTCTGACGGCGGCTGAGCAACAGCAGGTGGAACAAACATTGGCCCTGCTGGAAACAGAATTACAGGACCTGAGCGATCGCACGACGAAACTAGAGACTCAATTAGGACAGCCTCCCTCCAATTCGTCC
>JAKSDM010000604.1 GCA_022360135.1 Pseudanabaenales cyanobacterium
AGCGGGGAGGTTGAGCAGGTCTGGCCAGACCCTTGGCGTACTGTGTGGCTCCTCCGCGAAGTCCCCGATTAGGGGCGTAGCTTGATAAACACAACCTGAAACTCATTTCCAATAATATCCCATTTAGAATTCTCTGGGCGATTTTTATTATTTTATGTTTCCCATATATTCCCGTTATTAGAATTGCTTCTATTGTTGAAGGATGTAGCGTTCAAGGTATGTTCATGACTCGAACATCGCTTAGAATTCCTAAGGTTTTACTCGTTGCTGACTTGGGCTCTTCGGCCTCCAAGTTCTTTTATCGGGTGCGGGAGTCTGCCACAACGCCTCTATGGATGGGGGCTGAAGTGGCTCCCCATTTGTCTCAAGCCTCTTTGCCTCGATTTGGAGCAGGTGGCCGCCCCCAAGATGACGCCTGGTTACAGATTGGTCAGGAGGTGGTTCTGGTGGGAGATGTGGCTAGGGCTTATTTGGAGGGCAATAGCCTGACGGTGAATAAGGCGGAGCTGGCCGCCTATAAACTAGCGGCGGCGGTCGGGGTAGTGGCTGAATTGGAAAACTCGTCGAAGACTTTTGAGGCGGTGGTCTGGTTGGCCTTGCCTTTAACTGAGTTGGGAACCCGAGATGAGATTCGGACCCATTTTCAGTCGCTCTGCCAGCAAGGGTTCAGCTTTCGGGGACAGCCGTTGCAAATTCAGGGTTCTCTCCAGGTATTTCCGGAAGGGTTTGGCCTGTATCTCAATCGCAAGCAGCAGTTGAAGTCGATGGGACAGGTCATCAATCAACGCCGCACTCTGATCGTTATGATGGGTCACCGGAATTTATCGGTGCTGCGGTTTGAAGCGGGGTCGCTCAAAGCGGCGGGGTCGAGTTCCAATGGACCTGGCTTCTGGCCCATCTTTGAAAAGTCAGCCCGAGCGTTGGGGGTAACTACGCCTGACTATGGGGCTTTGATGAACGCCATTTTGACCGGGCAGGGTAAGCAGATTTCGGCGGCGCGAGGGCGGCTGTTTGATTTCAGCGAGCAGCTCGCCGCTTGCCGCGACAGCTACTGGCAGGCCATGAAGATCTACTGGCAAGATCATGTCATGCCACAGTTGGAGTCCAGTCAGGTGGATGTGATTATTAGCGGCGGCGCGTCTCAGGTGTTGCGATCGCAACTAGAAGGCTACTTTGCGGAGTTAGGGCTGGCTGAGCGAGTCTACTTCGCCGATGGTGCTTATGAACGCTTGGATACAGTCGTCAAGACGTTGCCGGAAGCCGCCCAGAATGGAGCAATGGCCTTAAGGATGGCCGATGGCTATGGTCTCTTCCGGGGGCTCATCGGTACCCTAAATCAAGTAGCCGCTTAGATAAGGAGTAACAATCAGCATGGCCGCTAAATCTCAGCCGGATAAACGTCGAAATCGCAAGCGAATTCTGTTCTCCTTCAATGTGGATGTGGATTCCCCCTTTGGGGTGGTGTTTCAATATCTGATGCACAATCCCCAACTACCCAGTCGCATGGGTAAGGAGAAGGGGGTGGAGGCGATGGCGGCGTTCTGGCGTCCGTTTGCTTATCAGAAGAAGGGGGAGGTCAGTGAGGATGAGTTGAAGGCCATGGCGCGGGAATCGTTGACGGCGCTGCAGCGTCAGATGGCGTTGATTTGCGAGACGTTTGATCTGGAGTCGCCGGAGTCTGAGGAACTGAGTCCAGCATTGGAGGAAGCGCTGGAAAAGACGATGGATAAGGTACTGCAGAAGTTTGTGGTCTCAGGCGTCTTAGCCCGTCAGCCCAGTCAGGGCGCATTGCCGACCGTTGGGGTGACATCTACCGACCCACTGTTGTCAGCGCCCGGAGAAGAGGGCGTAGACTTTGACGCGAAGGAGTTATTTGGCGAAGTGTTTAGTGAAGATGAGTTTGCAAGGTAGGGGAATCCGATGGCGTTAACCCCCAAGGAGCCGGAGAGTGAAGTCGGGTGTAAGGCGCGGCGAGTGTACCTGCAGTTCGCCCAGCGGGTGATCAGGGAATCGACTTTGGATTACCCCACTCTCTATCAACGCTTTGCTCAGAATGATTGGGCGGCCATCAAGCTCGATGACGCCGTAGCGGAGGCGGTGCTGAGGGCTGGGTTCTCGCCGAAGTCAGCGGTTGGCGTTCTGCATCAGGGGCCGTATTTGCAGTTTCAGGTGCATCATCGGAAGACACCGTTGGCTCCGATGAGTCAGTATGTGCGCTCAACGGTGCTGACGGCGATGCAGAAGGTGGGGAGCAGGGCGCAAGGGCAAGGACCGTTGGTGCAGCGGCGGCCTGATTTGGAGCTTGAGTAGGTTAAGGCTGGTTGATGCGATCGCACAATCGGTGCATATGACTGACTGTCCTGTAAGAAAGTGGTTGGCTTGCGGTATCGACGCCCTATCAGAGAAGACCGATGGGAAAATTATTCATTTGTAGTAAAACTATTCTCTGACTCTGTAGATTCGGGTTCATCCTCTTCTGAAGTAGAAGATGTCTCCACAGCAGCGATCGCAGAATCATTTACCGGCACGATATCCGAAATCTGATGATTCTCTTTACCCAACCTGTTTTGGTTGACTGTGATGCGGAGAGAATCGGAGGTGAAATGAAGCTCAAGTTCAAGATGCTCTGGAATGAATTGCATTGCTTCCAGAATGACTTGGGGCGATTTCTCGCCATTACCCAAGATGAGCAGGTAGGATTTGCCGGGTTCCAATTTGCGGGATTTTGACATGGGAATGCGCCGAACTCAATTGGCGAAGTCCTTGCATCGCCATGTCGGCGGAACACGGCGACGACAATCCTCCGTATTTGTGGAAGCAGCGGGCTTATGTGACAGTACGATAGGAGCTTCTTGGACAAAATCAGCCGTTGTCCCGATGCTCTAGGTAAGGATTAAGGATCAGGTCAGATCAGTTTCCCGGTCATCCCCAATCCTGATATCCCTCCACCTACCCTTCACCTTTCAACAAATACCTCGTCAAAATTGCCATTACCTCGCCCGGTCTTCCCGTCGGCATTGGACGGCTCCAGGCATTCGGCTCGGCGTAACCCAGCTTATGCAGCAAGTGAATCACCTGCCGCACTCCCGCTGGTGAGCCGAACAGCATGTGTCGAATGGGTTCTTTGGTTTGAGAGGTGTCTTCCGATTTGGCAGGTTGAACTGACGCGCTCGAAGTCGAGCGCTCAGACGCTTGAAACATGACGATTTACTCCTTTGTTGTTCTGGCGTAGGAAGCCAGAACTCAAAAAACTAGCCACCCCGCAATGATGGAGTGCATATCGGGGCGGCTAGGGGAGTAAACTATCCACTAGCCCGCCAGACTGCGTGACCAGTTCGGCGGGTTAGCCGCCTGGAGCAGTTGCAGCTGCTCTAGGTGGCGCTAGATTCTTGAGTTCTGTTGACACACCGTTACACAATTCAGGTAACAGCTTAGCCCTTTACTTTAGGGGATTGAGAGGGGAGAGTCAAGGATACGGAAGAACGAAGAGGGGGTTAGTTCTATCCTCCCTGCGATCTCAGCTTGATTCATTTGCCATTTGGCATAGAACTGTTGGGGCGTTATTCCCAGTGGACAACTGCTGTAGCGTTCAATCAGGTCTCGCTTCCGTTGGATGAGGGGTTGGGAGGACATTGTACGGCCTTTCTCTTCTCAAGTGATGATAGGGTGTGGGCATTGCGATCGCTGTTTGACCAAGCGGACAAAAATCGGGTTAAATCAATCCCTAAAATGCTTCCTGGATGCTGGAGCCTTATAACTTCTAAAATTTAAGAAATTGATCTTGATCGGAGATTACAGTTTTTTTGCTGTAGGTAGAAGGTGAATGAGACGATGATGTTCAACCCAGCGAACCATGAGTGATTCCCAGAACAAATCAGGATGGGGCTGTGGCACCCTGGCGGGGTGGGGAACTTTTTTGGCAGGCTTAGCTGCAGTTATTGGCATCATAATTAATCTCAATGATTCTTTCTTGAACAATCCCCCCCTCCACCCACCATCAGACCCCACCCCTGGCAGTTCCATCACACCTGCCCCCCAACCGACACCTGTTCCAGATCCAACACCTCCATCATCCCCCGCATCCACCAACCTCACGGGAACCTGGGTATCCTCGTCGGGATATGCAATTGTTAGTAACCAGGTTGGTAATATGTTTCGCATTCAATCCTTTTATCCTAACAATCTTCAGACCACAGATGGGACTGGACAAATCGAAAACCAACAGGTGTTTATTGAGTACGTGGGCATTGATAACGTTCCAGGGCAGGTGATTCTCCAACTTTCTGTCGATGGCATGCAAATGTCTGGAACCTGGGGCGATGCCTGGGGCAGGGGCGGCTATGTGGTGCTCGTTCGTCAGTAGTAGGGGCATTGGTCGAGGCAGTGCGATCGCTGATCTTGTAGGTGGGTTAACGAAGGAAACCCACCAACTTCTTTATTTGATCACTTCCATTGCTTCAGCGATTGCCAGCTAACCCTTGCATGCACCGAACGAACTTGCAACCTCTGGCTTCGTTTTAATGATATCTGCGAGTATGATCTAAATCTGATGTCCGTTAAAAGGGCGTGTCATTTAAGCCGGGAAACCTTCTAAGTGGAAGGGGTTTAGACTTTGTGATTTTGACGGCTGACGAGCGAGGGGAAGTTCACCCATATGATCAACCACCCACTCAAACAAGTCAGGAAATTCATAGCCAAATAAGCGCTGAGCGGCAGTTGTGCCATCAGGAGGTGATTTCCAAGAAATAAATTACCAGACAAATCAGCTGAATGAATTACAGGGTCTAGAACACCCTTGTCAAAAACGGTAAATTCTTTCTCAGAAATCACCGGACGTTGGAGATGAAAATTGTGGATAATGGTGAGCGCCTTCAAGGTTTGTGGAGAGAACCCTCGACCGGAATGATGCAGACGAGCCAAGCCATTACGCCCTTCCACTGCCGACGAGGTGCGTTGATAATTATTGGCCATCCATCGCGCCCACTCAATCCAAGTTTGACGGTCCTGGTTAGGGAGGGATTGGGTGAGCACATAGATCTAAAATTGGTGCCTAGTGACGAAACGGAAGTATAGGCATAGACTTCCAGTACTACCTAAAAGAAGTGAAAGCCATGCCTCAAGAATCCCAGCGTCACAACCAAAACCG
>JAKSDM010001316.1 GCA_022360135.1 Pseudanabaenales cyanobacterium
CCCTTGACCCGCCGCATTCCCCGACAGACAGCCCGGTACTCTGCTCCCTGAGGCGTGAGGATGGTTTGGATGGGAGCCATGGTCAGTTTAGCTAACTCCCTCAATTGTCTGACGCGGCCGCCTGCGGGGCATGAGCTGCAGTATGCGGAGGCTGACGGCGGCCAATTGGGGTAGGAGTTTGGGTTGCAGGAGGTTGGGGTCAAACTGACGCATCCGGCGTTGATTTTCCTTCAGGCAAAGGGTGAGAAATTTTTCGGCTGTCAAGTTTTTGGCGAACAGACCTGCATCTGTAGCGGCAAAGCGGGCGCCGCCGGTGTCAGCGCCCCCAAAGGCGGCAATCAGTTTGCGAATGGCTCGGCTGTAATGCCAAAGTGTTCTGGCGGCGCGTAGAGGAGGGAGTCCCCAGCCATGATTGATTTGCTCATAGGTGAACCAGTTAACAAAGAAGACGATGTGGCGAGCTTCCTCGCTCAGGATTGGATCAAACAGGGTAAATAGGCTGTCTGGGAAGAAATCGGCTTGGCCAGCAAGGCTAAATAGGCCGAAGGCGAAGAAGGAATCTAAGCATTCTCCGAAGCCGAAGGCGGCGAAGTCGGCGGAAATATGAAGCGGTAAGGCTATGGGGGAAGGGGTCGGCAGATCAATGTGGTACTGCTTGACCAAGGTTTGGATGAGTCGGGCATGACGGGATTCTTCTTGGCCTTGAAGGGCGATCGCCTGCCTGATTAAGGGATCGTCTACGGTCTCTACAAAAGCGGCGACCATCGCTCCAGCTCTGCGTTCGGTATCAAGGGCTTGCCGCCAGAAAGGAATCGCCCTGAGCCGACTCAGGGTAATGTCATCCAATTGAGGCCAGGAGAGCTGCTCCGGTTCATAGGTTAAGTGGCTCTCAATAAAGTTGCGACAGAATAGTGTTTTGTGTTCCTCAGACCCCAGTTTCATTACCTTCAAATGCCCCTTGATTCAGTCAGAAAAATCAAATGTGATTTCAGTATCAGCAGAGAATATGTTTCTGAGCAAGCGTACGAAGATCCCTGGCTACTTTGTTAAGGTCCTGATACTCTCTGGATGAACTCGATCTTCTCCCCCAGTTCTGTATATAGCGGTTCTCATTTGCATGGACTACACCCCGCACCCCACACCCTATACCCCACCTTGTCAAGGTGTATTCAATCCAAATAGGAATTGCTATAACCGCCTCATTTGCCAATCTGTCTGTCATGAAATATAGAACTTTTGGATATTCGCCAAAATTAGCGGAGATATGGCCATTCAGCAGAAATTCAGTTAAATGGAATAGTCTGACTTTTCTAAAGAGATGCTATAGACTCGGCTAACCTTCCGGGATCAAAAAAACTTCGTCTCTGGTGGAGCCATACTGCAATGCATTTCTGCGCCTAAGTTCTGTTTTTCAGATAGGGTGAAGAGTGTTGGCTGTGCCGATGGTCAGGGCAGCACAAAGTGGCGGCAAAAACAATCAGATGACTGTAAAAATTAAGGAACTGTTACATTGCATCTTTTATTCTCTAAGATGGCGCGGCCTTTCCGAATGAAATATCTCAGGAAAAAGTTTAATCTTTCTCGATTGGCAATCAAGTATTCCTGGTTGACTGTCTGCGTCTGGATGGCAATAACAGTTGCGGGTCTGTTTGCATTTAGCTCCCTGAAATTCGCTCTGTTCCCAGATATTACCTTTCCGGTGGTTGTGATCAATGCGTCTGCGC
>JAKSDM010001555.1 GCA_022360135.1 Pseudanabaenales cyanobacterium
ACACCCATATGTGTAAAATCGCAATCCCTTGTGAGTACACAATGAAACTTGTGTGAGAGTCTATTCATGAAAGATTTCTAACAATTTCAACCGCTCAATAACTCCGCTTTGAGTAACTCATCGATCACCTGGCTCAATTTTCAGCGATCGCCTACTCAACGGAAATGATTTCATCTTCCGCCTCCTTTGCAGCGTCATAATCTCGAAGCACCGCCAGTTCCTCTAATGCATTGAGGAGTTGTGGCGCTAATTCAATGTTACGAAAAGCTGGCTTTGACTGTAAGCGTATTCGAGGTAGTCACGAACGTTGGGTTCATCCTGATCTTCCTGCATTGCCGATCACGCTTGCTGGAAAAGATAGTCAGGACGCCAAACCCTATCTAGAAAAATTGGTCAAAACTGCGTTACAAAGACTAGATGAAAAGGAGCAGGGGAATTGAATCAAATCAAATACCGAGTCAATATCCTATGGTCTGAAGAGGACAAATGTTACCTGGTTGAACTGCCGGAGTTTGCCACGGAAATTCAACGATACTTCACCCATGGCGATACCTACGAAGAAGCCCTCAGCAATGCTCAGGAAGTTCTGGAATTGCTAATTGAAAGTTATCAATAGGATTCCCACGCAGAGCATGGGAGCCAGAAACCCTTGCTTCAACAGATTGCTCCGCTTCAACATCTGCTGAATTCGCCATGACACCGCCCAGCATTCCCTCCAATGCCTATACGGATGCGCCAGTCAAAACACCCAACACCACCTAGCAACAAAGATTTTGCAATCCAAAATCTAAAATCTAAAAATCTAAAATCTAAAAACGTTCCCTAACGCAGACCCTGCATCACCATTTTGACTCCGTCTGCAGGCGCTAACGTCACCCCTCGTCGCTGCGGACGTTCAGGCTTTGAGTCCGCCAGGGCCAGCCGAAAGTGAGTCAACATTGTCGCGACCACCAGCTTCATCTCATACAAAGCTAACGCCTCGCCAATACAGCGACGAACGCCGCCGCCAAAGGGGAAAAACTCATAGGGAGAGAATTGGCGGTCTAAAAACCGCTCCGGCTTAAACTGTTTTGGATCTGGATAAATATCTTCCCGATGATGGGTCAGGTAAATACATCCGTATAATCGAGTCCCCGGTTCTAATGCATAGCCCATCAATTCCATCGGTTCCCTGACTTCTCGTGGAACCGTCACCACAGCGACTGGGTAAATCCGCAGGGCCTCATTACAAACTGCCGTGAGATAGGGCAGTCGAAAAATACTCATCGGTTCAGGGGCGTCCCCTAGGGTATCTAGTTCCTCAAGCAGATTTTTCTGAACTTCGGGCAGTTGATGAATCCAGTACAACGCCCAGGCGATCGCCGTCGCCGTCGTTTCATGCCCCGCTATCAGCAGGGTCATCAACTCATCCCTTAATTCCCTATCCGTCATTGCTCCACCAGCTTCATCCCGAGCCGACAGAAGCAAGCTGAGGATATCTGAGCGAGTGGACTGATCGAATTGACGGCTAGAAGGATCGGCGATGGCGGAACGTCGTTCGCGGATTTCAGCGTAGAGCAGCTGGTTAACTTGCTGCTGCAGACGAAGGAAATATCCCCAAGGGCTTCGAGGCCCTAAATCCTTTTGTAGGGAAGGAAAAAAGAGCAAGCCCGATACAAAAGGAGATTTAAAAGTATTGGCGAAGGCCACAATCCCTTGCTTGAGTTGCTGGGCTCGATCCCCCTCATAGAGGCCAAATACCACCTTTAAGATCACCTCTAGGGAGATCGTTTGCATCAGGGTTCGAGCCGCGAAGCGCTGACCAGGCGTTATTTGACCCATCGCCTTCTCAGTCAGGTCACAGATGAGGCGCCCATAGGCCCGCATGTGATCGCCATGAAAAGGAGGCATCAACAGTTTGCGCTCTCGCCGATGGCGAGAGCCTTCGAGCACAAACACCGAATAATCTCCCATAACGGGTTGTAAAACCCTGTTTGAAGGGGCGGTAATCGCTTGCGTGTCGCCCGAGAAAATCTGCTTCAGCGCCTCAGGGTTGCTCACCAACAACAGGACAGGATAATTTCCCACCACAGAGGCGTTAAAAATATCCCCATAACGCTGTGTTGCTGCATCCATATAGCCCAGCGGATCGAGCGTCCACTGGATCTTCTGTAGCCAGCGGGGAGTTTGGGGTCCATCAGGATGTTTCATAGCGTAAGCCCCTGCAGGTGCGGTTGGTCGGTGATGGCGTTAAGCACCCCTCACCTCCCTGATGGTATATCGCTTTCTCTGCTTTTGCTTGCTTTTGCAGAAATCGCCTAAGCCAAAGCTTGCAAGGGCTTGAGAAACTCTTGAAGTTCAATCTCAATAGTTGTTGGGGCGATCGCTTCCGATAGATCTGTAATAGATACGCCCGACCCCGGACAACACCCCAACCCCATCATTCACTCCCTAGCGTCCTTCCGCCTCATTCTCGATCGGTTTAAGGGCGGCTATCCACATATCAGATGGATTGGCATAGTAATCAATTTCTTCAACCTGATACTGATGAGGATTGGCGCTGTCGCCTAAGACAATATAATCGCCACATCTGATGCTTCTTCCCTGACTGATCAGGTAGCCAAGCCCATCAGCTTTCGCTGGCTCAAAAATGTAATCGACGCCAGCATCATACTGGGTGAAATTATGCTTCTTTTTCCTGATCTTACCTGGCTTTTTTCTAATCAATCCAGCTATAGATAAGCTGGGCATCCTAGAAGTAAGTGTTGAAGTTGCAAAATACATATCTGCCCTTAGACCTTACAGTTCGAGACGACTATTTAGCAGGTGGAAAATGCAAAAGAGATCGACTCCTCGGAAAAACCAAGGGGAAGTGAAAAGGAGAAATATCTACAAGAATTTAGTAGAACTTCTGAATTCTGGCTCTTGAATTTGCCTTATCCCAGCTGTTCTGCATTGAGTTTAGATAGTCAGAACAAATCAGCAACTAACTTAATAAACAACTTAGCAACAATGAATAATGTATTTAAGGTAACTTGCCTAGCTCAGTGAACGAACCAGAAATTACACGGAAGTCTGAAAGAAATTGTAGAAAAGATATCCAGCAATACTCGGCAATATTAAAAGCAGATAGACCCGTGTAAATACTTAGTCTATGATGCTCTTGCTTGTGTGGAAGACATTTCAGTGAAGGCAGGGTGTAGAGTTTGGGGCGGCATTCAGCATTCAGGCTAGGAGATTTCCAGGAACAAAAGTACCAGCACTATGGCGCCTTACGCTTCGCTAACAGCACCCTACCAAGGGTGAATTCTTTTCTGGAAATCTCCCTATGGCTAACTCCTGTCTGCTTGAGGACCCCCCGAAATGCCGCTTAAATACCGCTGGCAACTGTCCGTTTTGCAGATAGGGTAAGCAGAATCATAGGTGGCGGATCGTTTGCCGAAGAGGAGATAGCGATTGTCGCGGATTTGTTCGTAGGTGCGATCGCCTATCCATTTTATCCCTGGCAATGCTCGGTAAGCAGTCACGAAAAGGGATCCCATTGGCAGTATGCGGCCAATTTCTTCAGCCGCATTGCTTCCCTGCCAACGCTGTTCGGGGTTGTCGGCATTCAGCAGGATCATGCCCATTTCGCAATCCTCAAGTGTGATATTATAATGCACCCGAGTCGCCTGATTTTGCATAGAGGCGTATTGGAAGCGTTTACCCTGATCTAGCTGCTCCAACAGCTGGACGAGAGTGACACAGAGATTGCAATCGCCATCGTAGATTACGAAGTACATATCTTTAATTCTGATATTTTGTCTGATATCTTGAAAATTGTTCTCAGATCACAGCTTGACACCAAATTTCTATGATAAGTTTACAATTTTTGGCTTTTCTTAACCTCACCTTTACTTTTGGAATGTAACCTTTGACAGGAAGAACATTATAATGTCGCTCCTGACACACTTAATACTGATGTAGATTTATCTGAATGGTGAGGTGGTAAAGCACATCATGGCTTTCAATATTCGTTCGATCCGCCTGGTATATTCCGTCTCTTTGGTAGCTCTGATTGCTAGCTTGACTGCTTGCGCCAGCGGTGGAGACCAGGCCACTACAACTGATGACGGAGATACCGCGTCGACATCTACAGGCTCAGCTTCTGGTCTGTCGGGTGAAATTCTTGTGGACGGCTCTAGCACCGTCTTTCCCATTTCTGAAGCCATGGGCGAGGAGTTTAATATCGCTAATCCGGATGTTGACCTGGTAATTGGCGTTTCTGGATCTGGCGGCGGTTTTAAAAAGTTTTGTGCGGGTGAGACCGATATTTCCAATGCGTCTCGTCAGATTAAGGATTCTGAGATCGAAGTGTGTAAAGGAGCCGGGATAGACTTTATTGAAGTCCCAGTCGCCTATGACGGCATCACTATAGTGGTGAATCCGAATAATGATTGGGCCCAGTGCTTAACTGTTGAGCAGCTCAATACCATATGGTCCCCTGATTCAGAAGGTAAGATTAGCAACTGGAATCAGGTTGATGCTTCGTTCCCCAATCAACCTCTTGATCTGTATGGGCCGGGCACCGATTCAGGAACCTTTGACTACTTTACTGACGAAGTCAACGGTGAAGAGGGTGCTAGCCGGGGTGACTACTCCCCCAGTGAAGATGACAATGTCATCGTTAATGGCGTGGTTTCAAGCCAAGGGGCGCTAGGTTACTTTGGCTTTGCCTACTTTGAGGAAAATCAGGGTTCGCTCAAGGCAGTTGATATTGAGAATGAGGATGGCGTCTGCGTCACTCCATCTACTGACGCGATCGCAGATGGCTCCTACAATCCGATGTCCCGTCCGCTGTTCTTCTATGTGAAGAAAGAAGCTTACGAAACAAAACCTGAAGTTAAAGCATTTGTTGACTATCAGGTTGATCCAGCTAATAGTCAATTCATTGCCGATGCGGGTTACATTCCACTGCCGGATGACGTACTGGCTCAGTCGAAAGCGCGGATTGATCAACGTAAACTCGGGAAAGACCCCGAATAGGGTAACCTGACATAATAGGGGCCAAAAGGGATATTTCCCCTTTTGGCTTTAGTTATTTTGTGATTTGTGTTGGTTCATCTGGCGTTGGTGTATCACTTGGAACCCCTCTTTCCTTTATAGATTACGGATTACGTAGATAATGGCTGAACTCCTAGAAGACATTGCTCCAGGGACTTGGCGCCCTAATCGCGATCGGGCTAAGCAAGTGCAAGCAGTGGTGAATATTATTTGCGGTCTGTTTGCAGCAATCTCGATTGCAACAACATTGGGCATTATCGGCACGCTCATTTTCGAAACTATCGAGTTCTTCAAAGAGGTGCCCCTTTGGAATTTTTTAACTGATACCAGGTGGACGCCGCTATTCGCCAGCAAGCAGTTTGGCATCTTTGTTTTGATTAGCGCTACGGTGATGATCTCGGTCATCTCCATCTTGGTAGCTCTACCGTTAGGACTTCTATCTGCAATTTGTTTGAGTGAGTACGCCAGCCCGCAAGTGCGTAAGATCCTAAAGCCGATTTTGGAGATTCTGGCTGGGGTGCCTACGGTGGTTTACGGCTATTTTGCATTGCTGACCGTAACCCCCTTCTTGCAAAGCTTTATTCCCGAACTGCAGGGGTTTAACGCGCTGAGCGCAGGCATTGTAATGGGGGTTATGATCACGCCGATGGTGGCGTCTCTGAGTGAAGACGCGATCTATTCGGTGCCCCGTAGCCTTCGAGACGGTTCCTACGCCCTCGGCGCTACTAAGCGCGAGACAGTCGTTTCAGTTATCTTGCCCGCCGCTTTATCGGGGATTGTGGCGTCACTGATTTTGGCCATCTCACGAGCTATTGGCGAAACCATGATTGTTACTCTGGCGGCAGGGGCAAGTCCGACATTGGGCTTTAATCCAATGGTGTCGGTAATGACCATGACCGCATTTATTGTGCAGATCAGTTTGGGCGATGCGCCAGCTGGGACGCTGGCGTACAAAACCCTATTTGTAGTCGGCATGACACTGTTTGTGATGACATTAGCGTTAAATATCTTTAGCTTTTGGTTTGTCCGCCGTTTCCGTGAGAAGTATGACTAGAGGTTTGCTTCTAGCCGGAGAATGAATTAGTTCTTATCAGAAGAGTCTTATCTTTTATGGATGTGCAAGGTTCCCAAGTCGCTACTGACCCTCAGCTTGGCCAGTCTAAAACTTTTAAGCAAAACCTATCGGGGCGATACACCGTTGATCGGGTGTTCGCCATTGCTGCCTGGGGAGCGACCGCCATTGCCGTGGCAATCTTGGTTTGGTTGTTGCTCACTATCCTGGTGGATGGCCTCGGAACGCTTGACTGGCAATTCTTGACTAGTTTTACATCTCGTAAACCAGAGCGGGCTGGGGTGATTGCAGCGCTGGCGGGCACTTTGTGGATTATGGTAGTTGTCGCCGCTGTGTCTTTTCCCGTCGGTGTTGGCGCAGGGGTTTATCTCGAAGAGTTTTCAAGCGATAACTGGTTTACCCGTTTGATCGAAATTAACATCAGCAATCTGGCGGGTGTCCCCTCTATCATTTACGGTCTTCTGGGACTGGCTGCATTTGTGCGTTTGATGCAACCGATTACTGGCGGGCGTAGTATTCTCTCTGGGGGATTAACTCTGTCGCTGCTGATCTTGCCGATTATTATCGTATCAACGCGTGAGGCGCTACGTTCTGTTCCTGACAGCATTCGGCTGGCGGGATTTGCGCTAGGGGCGAACCGTTGGCAGGTCGTCTGGACCCACGTCTTGCCAATGGCGATACCAGGAATTTTAACTGGTTTGATTTTGGCTCTGTCGCGCGCCATTGGAGAAACTGCTCCTCTGATTGCGATCGGCGCCGCGGCTTTTGTTAGATCTGTCCCCGAAGGATTGCAGAGTCCTTTCACGGTATTGCCGATTCAGATTTATAACTGGGTGGGTCGTCCCCAGCAAGGGTTCCACGACATTGCAGCGTCTGGCATCATTGTGCTGATGATTGTGTTGCTAGCGATGAATGCGACGGCGATTTACCTTCGTAATAGGTTCCAAAAAGTCCGCTGAGTTCGGGCGAGTGTTTTCTATTCCCCCTCCAGACTAATTGTTTTCCCGCTTCGAGTTGTTGAGCTAGCTAACTTGAGATGACCCAGAATTCCTTAACCCAAACCCTCACTGACATCGCCTTACGGGCCGAGAATGTTTCTGTTTATTATGGCTCCACCCTGGCAGTAAAGGATGTTTTCCTGGATATTCCGAGAAATCAAATTGTTGCTTTTATTGGCCCTTCTGGATGTGGTAAGAGCACGGTTTTACGCTGTTTTAATCGGATGAATGATTTGATTCCATCGGCCCAGGTTAACGGGCGCATTACCTTTGATGGTCAAGATATCTATGATCGGAAAATTGATCCAGTAGAACTGCGCCGCCGGATCGGCATGGTGTTTCAGAAGCCAAATCCTTTCCCAAAATCCATTTATGACAACATTGCCTTTGGGGCTCGGATCAATGGTTACCAGGGAGATATGGATGAACTGGTTGAGCGTTCATTGAAAGGGGCGGCTCTCTGGGATGAGGTGAAGGACAAACTCAAGGCAAGTGGTTTATCTCTATCGGGTGGGCAGCAACAACGCCTTTGCATTGCCCGGGCGATCGCCATTGAGCCCGAAGTGATCTTGATGGATGAACCCTGCTCGGCGCTTGACCCCATCTCTACGTTGAAAGTTGAAGAGTTAATGCAGCAACTCAAGGAGAGATACACGATTATTATCGTTACTCATAATATGCAGCAGGCGTCACGAGTGTCTGATAGAACCGCCTTCTTTAATGCCGAAGCCACCCATCAAGGCGGCAAGATTGGTTACCTGGTGGAGTACGACAATACCCAACTGATCTTCAGTAGTCCTCAGCAAGACTACACCCGCGATTATGTGTCCGGTCGATTCGGTTAATTTTGGGTCTATTCTCATTGGATAAGTAGTAGAGCTGCTTGGAGGCAGCCGATGGTGAATCCGAGAATTCCGCCCAGGTTGACAATAGCCCTAAGTTCGGTGCGGACAATCCCTTGAATGCCGGCTTCTAGGTCTTTTGGGGAGGTCGCTTCAACTCGATCAATAATGACTTGGTCGATGTTCAAAATCGGGATTGCCTGGATCACGATAGTCTCTAAGTCTCGTTCAAGATAACGCTCCAGAATCAGGGCCAGTTCATCGCTGACCAACCCCAGGGAATTGGCCACCACTTCGGAAGACTGGAGGCGTTTGACTAATTGGGTCGCCAGATCATACCAGTTGATTGATTCGCTGAGATTTTGCAGAACCTCCGGACCTCTGGCTTGAAGGTAGGTCTGTACTGTTTCTCGTAAGGTGCGGCGTAGCTGACGGACTGTGGACATCGGTAAATTTTGCAGGGAAAAGTTTTGTAGCCACTCTTGCAGGCGGCTTTGGATATCCAACGCGCTAATCAATTCATTAATGCGGGTGTTACTCACCGTTCGCTCGTCCAGACAGAAACTGCGCAGGCGAACTAGGGCGTTGTGTGAGCCGAACAAGTTGGCGACCACCCAATAAGTGCCGCTAGTTTTCTCTCGGAAGGTTTCATCAATGACTTGGATGTTGCGATCCGTGAGAAAGTCCACAATCATCAGACGGATGGCGTCCGGCGGCAGCACGCTGCTTAGAATCCAGTTCGATAGCTGTTGAGATTGGCTTTCACTGAGTTGAAACTCCAGTAAGACTTGATCGAAAATCTGGTTGAGTTGGGTTTCTAGAAAGTCCTTCCGTCTAGCCCAAACCTTAAGCATTCGCGGCAAAGATTGTCCGACCATATCTTGGAGAAGATTGCCCAGAACTTTGGCGGTGTTTTCTTGGGTTTCAGTTTTAACTTGATCCAGCGCTAACTTCAGTAACCAATGAATAGCGGCCTGGATCCGTTCAGTCTGGAGCAAACGTCGGGCTAAATTCTGCAATTCTTCAGGCGTTAATAGGGAGCCCATGATAGTGTCTGCAATTCGTTTCGCCAGCCGAGACTGGTTACTGGGAATTAGACCTGGCGTAAACGGCAACCTCATCCCGGCGATATAAATTGGGCGATAAGGGCGGAATAACATGGTGATGGCCAGGTCATTAGTGAAATAACCGATGACTCCTCCCACCAAGGGGGGAGCAACTAGTAGCCATAGGTTTGACCAATCCAATGTCATCGGGTAGCAACCAGGACTCCCATCATGCCCCCTGCGATCGCATAATGAACCGCTTTACTAAAGTCGGCTTGATACGCTAAATCAACTTGCTTAGGCCCATCTGGAAATCGTTCCAAGCTTGGACTAATGTAAGCATACTCCTCAAACAAACCATAATCCTTAGCGGTTGGGACGACAATGGCTTCCAGGTACCATTGCTGGAACTGATGCATAAGCAGATTCTGAGGACGATGAAAGTCTAGGATGGCGACAGTTGCTCTCGGTTTAAGCACGCGGTGAAGTTGTTTCAAGCTACCGAGGATATCTGTTACATTTCGCAATCCATATCCCATCGTTGCGGCGTCAAAGTAAGCATCGGCAAAGGGCAAAGCCTGAGCATCGGCCTCAACCCAGGTAATAGTTAGCGGTTGACTGTGCTGCTTAGCCCGTTGACGGGCGATCGCCAGCTGGGCGGGGGCAAAATCAACCCCATAAACTTGCCCGGTTGGACCGACCTTCTGAGCTAGCATCAGCGCCAAATCCCCACTACCACAACAGAGATCCAAACAAGTCGCCCCTGGATGAGGTCGACTCCATTTCACCGCCATTTGCTTCCAAACCCGATGTAGTCCCCAACTTAACGTCTGATTAAAGGAATCGTAGACAGGGGCGATCCGATCAAATAATTCTCGTCTGTAGGCAGCTTCGGAGCTGAGAGAGGGAGCATTGGGGGCAGGCGGGGGAGGAGTAGAGGGATTCAAGGGAGGAGCCAGTCTAACGGATGAACGCAAGCGCCAGGGCTAATTGCAGAATGGATAGGTTAAACAGACTCAACTTCTCTTGCAACATTTCTTGAGGCTGTCGCCATAGTAGGGCTAGAACAGCCAAAACCTGACCCCGAAATATAATGGGTGTCACCAGGCTAGATTGAATTCCGGCCGACCGATAGGGTTCAGCGTCGCTCAGAGTAGAGTCGGCAGAAGCATTGGGGTTGATCTGAGAGGTTTTAGCAGCGATCGCAGCTTGAGTTAGAGGCTCTTGGGTCAACCAACTGGAGGTGTCCGTCGAAGCGCCGTAACTGCCTTGAACAGTGGAGAGGGTTTCTGCCTCAACTAATTGCAATAGACAGATGTCCGCCGAGCAATTCCGCCCGAAGGCTTTAGCCATCGCTTGAACCGTAACCAATCGGGGGTCCGCCTGCTCGACAATGTTTACAATTGCTGCCGTCAGAGCTGTTTGAGCTTGGGCTCTTTCTAGCTCCTCAAGCCTTTGTTTAAGCAGATCATAGGTCCCAGCAGCGTTATGAACAACATTCTTAAGTTCATTAGGATCCCAGGGTTTGGTGATGTAGCGGTAGACTTGTCCGGCATTGATGGCGTCTACCAGATCCTCTACGTCGGTAAAGCCAGTCAGAATGATCCGCACAGTATCTGGGAACTGGGGAACGGTCTTGCTGAGGAATTCAGTGCCTTTCATTTCTGGCATTCGCTGGTCAGAGATAATGACAGCCACCTCTCCTTCAGCTGAGAGTAGCTCTAATGCTTGGACACCGCTTTCGGCTCTCAAAACCTGGAAGTCTCGCCGAAATGTTCGATAAAGCAAGTCTAAATTGTCGGGTTCGTCGTCCACAATTAGCATTTTTGGTTTTAGGGATTTTCTCTGATCATTTTGTGGACGGATATTAGAATTCATCTTTAACTATATATATAGCCGCGATATATGCAGTAAATGCATTGGAACCTATAGGGCGCCATCGCCATAGGATAATTCTGACAGATAGATATCGATTAGGTCAGAATAGACGATCAGTTAAGAACTCAGAGACTAGCTCTAGGTTGCCCAATTCTGCAACCCAATCAGCCGATCTCAAAAACAATAGAGATATCTCAATCTGATAGAGATGGCGGAGTATTCCACCAAATTGCACACCATTATTCTGCTTATCATACAGCGGTTCTAACCAGATTAATCACGGAGAAAGCCTGATTAAACTTGGCTGAGTTCAATTACATTGCCGTCAGGATCTCGAGTAAATAGGGCAAGTCGACCTGAGCGACTCATGTGTACCGGAAATCCCTGACTCTTGAGCTGTTCTTGTGTCGCCTTTATATCGGTCACTGCAAACGCCATGTGGGGATTACGCCCCCATATCTCTAGATTTTGCAATGGCCGACTTAGCCCTTCAGCCACAATCAAGTGGATCTGAAACGAACCGATTTGATACCAGCTACCCGGAAACTTCAGCGAACGCTCTACCTTTGGCAATCCCAACACTGAACCATAGAAATACTCCGCTTTGGCCAAATCACTCACCAGTACTGCGACGTGAAGGGATTGTTTGATTTGAATCATGATTTTATAGTCGCTAGAGCCAAATAAGCCAAAAGGGTTGTCATTTCGGCACCAATGAATGCCTCTCCATAGGCGTAACTGTGGAACAAACCGGCGATCGCCGCAAAACCCGAAATCACTATCGCATCCGGGCTGTTCTTGATCCATAACATATTGATAGCATAATGCCAATCTGAGGGAGACTTCAGGAGTCAGAGGCTAGTAAGAAACTGGCTGCTGACTTCTGACTCCTGAATTCCTTCCCTACTGCTTAACGAATTACGAATCAACCCTCTCTGCTTTTATCAGAGGAGTCTCAGCCGTAGCCAGCAGTAGTGGAAAATGATGCGCATTAGGTGAATGCATTGCCTGAAAACCTAAATCTGCTCGATTGATGATATCTGCATAGGTTGGAATCACTCGTCCTCTGCTATCTAGAACCGATTGATTAAAGTTAAATCCATTCAGGTTGAACGCCATGGTGCTAACGCCTAACGCGGTACACCAAATGCAAACCGTGGGAAATATAGTCAACCAAGCGTGAACCGAGCGTTTGTTGCGAAAGGCCAAACTGGGAACTGTCAAGCGCCCCCAAAAACCAACATGCCCAGCGAACAAATTGTAGGTTTCTGTTTCCTGCCCGAATCTATATCCGGCATTGGCCGATTCAAGCTCGCTGGTCTCCCGATTCAAGCTGGATACAACTAAAGAGCCGTGCAAACTGCTGAGAAAAGAACCGCCAAATACCCCTGCAACTCCTAGCATATGCAAGGGATGCATCAAAATATTGTGGTCTCCCTGGAAGGTCAGCATAAAGTGAAAGGTGCCAGCAATGCCTAGGGGTAAGCCTTCTGAAAAACTTCCTTGGCCAATGGGATAGATTAACAAAACAGCAGTCGCAGCAGCGGCTGGCGCTGAGAATGCCACTGGAATCCAGGGACGCATTCCCAACCTGTAACTCAGTTCCCACATCCGACCCAGATAGCACCAAATCGCCAGCAATGTATGCAGCACAATTAACTGGTATGGCCCTCCATTGTATAGCCATTCACCAATGAAACTAGATTCCCATAGAGGATAAAAATGTAGTCCGATTGCTGCAGAAGTGGGAATGACTGCTGCCGTAACTATGTTGTTGCCGCCCAGCAACGAACCATTGATAGGCTCTCGAATACCGTCCATATCTACCGCAGGTGCAGTTACAAAAGCCAATAAAAAGCAAGTAACGGCTACTAAGCTAGTTGGGATCATTAATACGCCAAACCAACCGATATAGATCCGGTTGCGAGTATTTGTAATCCAATTACAGAACAGATCCCACCACCTAAGCACCAACAATGTCGGACTTGCTTGAATGTTATAGCTCATAGAAAAATCTCCTGAATTGAGTCTATTTCATTTTCTTTTCATATTTTTTTCATTTTCTTTTCATATTCAAGCATGAATTTTACAAAAATTAATATTTTTCTCAGAGATGACCTAAGTCGCCCCTGAGAAAAATAGTGTTGTCTCTTCACTGCTCAATCCCTTAATAGAAATCCAGTAGAACTTAATCAAGGGTTGGATTCCCCTGCTTGAAAGGGATGCCTCTACAGAGTCATGAACTAGAGGCTCTGTATTGACTAGACATTAACGAGAAAATTCGTAATTAAAAGGGATTACATTGCCAAATGGCACAGACATCATCATGATTTGACAGCTGCTTTCCGGCCAATTGGGATGCACAGCGGCGTTCCAGCAACCGGGTCCTGAACAATTTGACAGTCCAGTCCAAACACCTCTCGAACGATATTTTCGGTCATCACCTGGTAGGGATTGCCTTGAGCGTAGACCTGTCCGGCTTTCATCGCGATCAGGTGATCCCCGTAGCGACAGGCCTGGTTAAGTTCGTGTAGCACCATTACAATCGTGCGGCCCTCGCGCTGATTGAGATCGTAAAGCA
>JAKSDM010001466.1 GCA_022360135.1 Pseudanabaenales cyanobacterium
ATGCTTTCTTCTGCTTGGCGTGAATACTCCGCATATGCTTTTTGACAGTATTGGGAGTAATACTCAGTTCTAGGGCGATTTCCTTATAGGTGTAGTTGCTTCGATGCAGCACCCATACCTCTTTTTCACGGGGGGTTAGGCGATATTTTTCCGCCTCTTCGCTAGCAATATTTTGGATTGCTTGGCGGCGATCGGCAACGGTCAGCAGTAGACAAGGACGTTCGATGGTTTCTAAATGCAGCCACCGAGCCTTAACCCGGAAAATGGCCGAATCTTCAATAAAAATGTTTGATTGAACGAACCAATGTTGATTCGGAAATAAATTCCGGCTGCGAATCAACGATTGACAAATATGCCAAATTTCATCGGGTACAGGATTTGTATTTGCTCCCGTTTGATTCAGTTGTTCTAAAATCCGATAGGCTCTATCGTTAGCATAAATTAGTTTTCTTTGGTCCGTTAGAATAAGAACGCCATCAATCAAATTTTTAATCAGTTCTTCCTTCAGTCCAGATGGCTCAAGATGCTGAGATAATGGGGGAAATAGCGACACTATCTGAGTGCTGAGCGATTCTTCAGTCTGGATGGCGTTGATTAAATTGGAAGTTGGCATAGCCCCTCTCTCCTGTCTCCTGTTCTCTTGCCCAGCCAGAACATTCCGGCTTCAGTGGGCCCCCACTTTGTCTAAATGACTTGAAGCAGTGGGGTTTCAAAATAGCCTGGGGTTGCGCGTATCCCCTGTAGGGTCGCAAGTACTCGCAAACGATATATGCCTGGTAATAAGGTGGTTCCAGGAATTGTGGCTATATAAGATAGTTGATCCTCCACTAAGGTATGGGGTGGCGTGTCAACCAATGATGTTGTGGAGCCTGTAGCGTAATTGCGCAGGTCGGCTTGAACCTGATAAGTGATTTGCTTTCGCCTGGTGTCAGCTGCTGTCTGTCCGGTGAGTCGAAACAATATCTCTAGCACAAGTGGTTCACCACTTCTGATGAACCCTGGGAACGATTTGCCAGCCTCTGTGATCACCATTGGCGCCCCACTCTGAGGCGGCTGGAATGCCCACAAATGACTAATCTCTACCTTTACGGGCGAGACATCAGCAGGTCTTTTTATTTCAGTCTCTGGTTTTACAGCTTGGCTGATTTGCGCCAGCATCCATTGAGGGAGTTGTTCACTTTCAAGTTCAGACCAAGTTCTGCTGCTTTCACCTTCCGGGTCATAAGCGACAATTCGTTTCTCAATCTGATCTTCAATCTGTCTAGTCTGAAATTCTATTGTGAACCTAGCCAGCGATCGCCACACCGTTTCCTCTACTGGAAGGATACGAAGACTTTCAGCTTTATCTTCTTCGGGGTTTACGGCTAGTGAGGATATGGGGGCAATAACACTGCTTTCAGCTTTATCCTCTTTGGAGTCTACGGGGAGTGGGGCAGACGCGTTTGTCTCAGCTAAGCGTAATGAGTTTTCTCGTAATTCCAGGAAGTTCTCATACTCCGCTTGCATCATGGCGTGAAAAGAGGGATACCGATCAGCCCCTGGCAGCCAGTCCCCAAAAAACCAGGCTTCCCATTCCCCATCATCTGTAACCACCTGAGGATTCAGAAGATAGATAGCAGACTCCCCAACATCACTAATTTCCAAAGCCGCTTGCAGATACTCTACTCGCAGTTTGCTGCAATCTTGAGCTTCGCCATAGACCAAGTATTCTTCATCTGAAATCGACGGAGCGCCTAAGTGGGCGTTAGATTCTAATTGGGTTTCTGAAACGGGAGAATATCTATCTTTATTTTGTTCTAAAAACGCATCGATCCAATTCTGATGTCGGACGGCGAACCATTCAATTTCGTTAGTGGACCAGAGTCTATCGATCAAAGGGGTTGTCTGACGCCAACCATTCGTGACTTTCAGAAATGCTCGATAAGATGGAGGCAAAATCATGCCCAAACGTGCTTCCACCTGAGTAATTTGCTCCTCTGTGGCGCCTGGATAGCCTAACCAGCCAGATTCAATCACCTCAGGCGGGAGTTCTGCTTGCTCATCTCCCATTGATCCCAATAATTCCTGACTCCAGCGCCTGAGGAAACTTTCCCAGTTAAACGTACTCATGGTTAAAAAGTTTTCTTAAATGACTTGCAGCACTAGAGCATCGAAGAAAGTAGGTAATGCGACAACCCCTCGGAGGATGACTAATATCTGCAGGCGATATATTCCTGAATGAAGAATCACGGCAGGCAAACGGGTCGTATAGGATGTTTGACCTGCCACAACAAGCTTAGGCTCGGTATCGCCCAAAGAGATGATTTCATGCGGTGGAGCCAGATTCTTGGCATCCCATTGAACACAATAGGCGGCCTGTCGCCCAGCGATATCAGTCAGCGCATCCCCGATCAGTTCAAAGGTAACTTCAAACGAGAAAAGTTCATTACTTCTGATCGAGTTTGAGACAATTCGACCCGCCTGTGCAATCAGCACAGGCATTCTCGTTTCAGGAGGTTGCAATAAATGTAACTGCCTGATCTTGATCATTGCCGGCGTTGCCGCTGTCGGCTGTTGCCTTAACGGCTCCGACGGTCTGGTTTGAGACACCTGACCTAGTATCCACCGTTTAAAGTGTTCACCCTCAATGCTAGACCATGATTCGACTGTGTCAGTTTCGACATGTCGAACAAGGGTTCGCTTCTCGGTGCGATTCTCAATCTGCCTATCCTGAAATTCAACTGCAAACGAAGCAAATGTGCTCCATTCACCTGAGGCAGGTGAATGATTGACAAGGGTTTTAATGTCTGTTTTGGGTTCTGATATTGGCTCAGCTAGACTAGCCGTTACACTGACTTCAGGAACTGTGATTTCAGCGTCTGCCTCGGCCTCTGATGTCGCCTCAGGAGGTTGGGAAGATTCACTCGCCTTAGGGAGAGAGTTGAGGGAGACTTTTGCATCTACCTCTAGAGATTCTGTTGTCTGCTGGGAAGATGCTTCATCAACCATCTTTTGCGCTTGGGCAATCCACTTTTTTTCGATCTCATTTCGACCTGTGGCATGTCCTTCAGCCTTCAGCCGGGACTCAAGATAATCGGCTGAAGCGCAGGCCAAGTCTTGAAGTGTTGCAATCCCAATTGACTGCAGCCATTGGGCCTTGGTTTCCCCAATCCCTTCAATCCTGGTCAAGTTGTCACGTTCTTTACCATTCCCATTTCTTGGGCTTTCACCTTTTGGCGATCCAGCCATCTTTACTTCTCCCTTTGCTGCCTAAAGCTACTCCAGCCCCCTCAGCATTGATGATAAATTTTGCACAGTTTTTCACAGACAATCACCCAGCACATCGGTGCACAACTGGGTATTGGATGTATTTGGGGAATTTTCAGGAATTGACTCAGCGTCCTAGTCTCACACCCTCATGCTGTTGAATTTAGGAAACTTGCAGGCGCTAGCAACCTGCGAGCTTAGGGCTGCGCTCTTGGGGGCCTCAAGAATTGAGCGCAACCGCAGTAAAAGGGGTGAGGCCAGTAAGGCATTACACCATGGCTTAACTTCAATGGGGCAGAGGATAATTAGGTTGTCTGGCGATCTGGGTCCGCACCTCACCAATGTAGCCATATCCGAAGACATATTGACCACAACGGTGGGTAAGGGGACCGATCTCAACCGTAGCCGCCACCTGATAGAAACCTGGGGTTAGACCTAGATCTTGCGGCTTAACTTTGGTTCCAATCCAATACTTGAATCGCCCCTCCACTGAGTGAATTTTTACTGCTAGATCAGTTTCAGTCGTTTTCTTACCAAAGCCTTCAAAGCTGAAGCAAGCGCGAATATCGGTTCCCAGACACATCAGCAATGCGGTTAGGGGACTGCGATCGAATTTAACGTAGACACCCACCCACATGTCCTCATCAGTATCAATGATGTAGGGTGACTGGGCAGGCGCGACATGCCACGGCGGGGTCGGATCGCCTTTTGTCCCCTTAACTGTGAGGTTGTATAGCTCAAACGAACTTTGACCTAAAATTTGCTTACTGTAGGTTTCGGTGCTGGTATATTGGGGTTGTTCTTGTGCAGGTTTGCGATAGACTGCATCTTCAAGTTCATTTTCCGGGATCATTTCTGACGTTTTTTCTAGCATTGCGGCGTCGGCCATAACAATATCCTCATTAGATTTGAGTTATTACAGCGGTAAACAGACCCGAATAAACTGGCGCTGAAACGGCTCATTGCTATCTCAGCCGTCCTAGGCTTGCTCACCTACCTGAATCATGGCAAAACTGCTCGGAGGTGAAAATTACCCTGGGGGTATACCCTTTAACTCCTTGCAAGATGGATCTTAATAAAGCTAGATGTAGCGGCTTCAAATTGGCAAACTTAAAAAAAACACTGATAGTAGTACAAGGGGGAGCAATTCATAACTCGACTCGAATTCCCTTGCATTATGTATTTTTTTATTGCGCCCTTTACCACCCTTTACCTATAGGTGTGACGCCATCCAGCTTCCTAATCCCAGCGCTATGTCGCTGAATGTCTATAGGTTTAATTTTTGACCTAATATCAGGATGATTTCTTAATCACCCTCAGGGGTAATAGTCTAGTTCGATCTGATATCTGATAATGATTGGGTTTCCCCATGAAGCTAAGTGACAGTTTCAAAGTAGTGTCCATAACTCCTGATTTCAAGTGATCAAAGAATAGATAAATAGGTAATTTCACTTAAATCGCCAACAAATAAGCCAGCCAAGAAAATTCAGGTTTGGCAGGCATCTTTAAACCCTGGTTTTGGAGTGAAAAGAGAGGCAATATGAAGATATAGCCAAGATCGCAAAATTCATTGCCTGAAGTGTTTCTGACAGAATCATCAACCAAGTAGCTCTTACAAATCAGATCAGATTGCTGTGTATCCTTGATAGAAATTCGAGTTGGTGTGCATCTATCGGCTCAACTAGAATTTTTAAAGGGAAGTTGTGAAATTCATAGGAGTCCTCGATATGAATAACGTGAATAACATAAAAAACTTTACTGTTCTGCCGAAGAAAGAATTTGCCCAGAAGCAATCATCAGATAGAACACTGGATAGAAACCTGCCATTACAAGAGCTACCTTCTATCATATTGAAAGAAATTTTTGAAAATCTAATGAATGGTGTTTTGCTTTTAACAGACAAGGGTGAACCCATTTATCTCGATGATATAGCCCGAAAAATTTTGCGGAAATTGGCTAAGAATAGACAAAAAATCAGACTAAGAGAATCCCTACTCAAGCAGTCTTTCAACCTAAATCGGGAGCCGAAAGTCGAGAATCAGGAGTCAGGCCCAAATATTTTCACTGCTCCCGATCGCCTAATCCACAGTCCTCCAGGATTAAGGCTAGGAGAACAGAGTTTCTGGAGTTCTCTCATCCCTGAGGAGATCCATCACATTTGCCAATCTCTGATCGAGAGCCGCAGCCTATTTCCCAATGAAAATTGGTTGATTGAGTCTAAGATTTTTATCGATCCGTCCAATGCATTCAATATCAAAGCCCGTTGGATCAAGTTAGATGCGATTGATTTCCCCTGTCTTCTATTAGTGATGGAAGACCAACATCAATTTGTTCGGGATATTGCAATTGAGGAATCAAAAAAGTATGGTTTAACCCCACGCGAACAAGAAGTCTGGCTGCTCCATCGAGCCAACTACACATATAGGGAAATTGCATCAAAATTAAAGATTACGTCTAACACGATTAAGAAACACATGAAGAGTATCTTCACTAAGCAAAAAAAGAGCTTAAGCGGTTAGTATTCACAGCCGTAGACTCAATATCTCCCCAACTTTTAAATTGGATTTGACACTTTCATCCTGGCGTTATTCGTTTCCAAACCCCAGTTTAGAAACCCCAGTTTAAAAACCGGGAGCTTCCTAAGCTGATATACAACTAATTTTTTCCCAAGCCAATTGCTTTTAACTATCAGCTATCAGGCATCAGCCTTAAAGTCAGGCAGTTCAACTGCTAGAGGCTTTGTAGTGAATCTTCGCTAAAGAGGATGACCCCTCTAGTTTTTCCTAGAGTTCCAAAATCTTGCAATAACAGATTATCAACATATCTGTAACCCCCTCTGGGGTACTTGTAGATACCCTAGGGGGGTACCCTCAAACTCCAAAAAAGCTCGATTTTTTCCGATTTTTTATCATTTCGTCATATATGAGTTGATGGCGAAAACAGTTGATTACGCATATCAATAGTTTATTGGCGCCAAATATAGTTTATTCGTACTAAACGCATTCCAGCTAAAAGCAAGGAAATGCAGACAAGAGGAAATGGCGGGGCGCACAATTAATAAAAGTATTCATTGGGGTACTGCCGCCTTCATAGCTGCTGATGGTATTTCTTATGATAGAGAGCTAAAAAGCTGAATTTTCTAATTCAGTCGCTCGATGATTTCTGTACAGTCCGATACTCAATCTACCAGAGTGGTTCGGCTTAAGTGGGTAGCCCCTAATCGGATCCTTTAAGGAGAGCTACCTGAGAGATGTGCATCTACAGGAGACCGGATGGGAGACTATGACCTTAGATATTTACAAGTTCTTCCAAGCCACAAATCCCAGCCGAACTCTGGCTGTGGAAAACGAGGAGGATCAGAAATATTACATAGATTTTGCCGCAGTCAGGGGCGGACAGATTATTGAAAAATTGCGGCATAAGATTGCCTTTTTCTCATCGGATGAACCAACCTGTGAACTCTTTACCGGTCATATTGGCTGTGGCAAGTCTACAGAGCTATTGCGGCTCAAGGTGGAGCTAGAGCAGGATGGGTTCCATGTGGTTTATTTCGAGTCGGATCAGGACTTAGAAATGGGCGATGTGGATGCGGGGGATATCTTGCTGGCGATCGCCCGTCGCGTTAGCGAGAGTCTTGAAACCACAGGTATTAATCTCAGACCCGGTTATTTTCAGCGGCTATTCAGTGAAGTCAAGGAGATTCTGCAGACGCCTGTCGAACTCACCACCGATGTCGAGTTTTCCGTTGG
>JAKSDM010000987.1 GCA_022360135.1 Pseudanabaenales cyanobacterium
GGTAATGGCGTGCCAGACCTGTTAGATGAGATGAAATTTGGGTTGGACTGGATGTTGCACATGCAGAGAGCCGACGGGGCTGTCTATCGCAAACTTTCAGGAAAAGTATGGCCGATTGGCCTATCCCCAGAAGAGGATACCCAAACCCGATACATTTATGGGATTTCCACACCGGAAACTGCTAAATTTGCTGGCGCTATGGCGATGGCGGGAAGAATTTACCGACTCTTCGATGCAGAGCTTGCCCAGCGTTACTTAACCGCATCTGAGCGAGCATGGGGGTTTCTAACCCAACAACCTCAAATGCAGGTCAACGAATATCCTGGCGATAATGATGGGTCTGGAGCCTACCTCCTTTCCGAGTGGGATCGAGAGGACACGCTGCGCACTGATGTAGATGATCGGTTATGGGCTGCATCAGAACTATTTCTGAGCACTGGTGAGGCTGCTTATGAAAGCTACTTCGCTAATCGGTTTGAAGATTTTGAGTATGGGCTATTTGAATGGAAAGATCCGTCTGCCCTGGGGATGCTGGACTATTTGACGCAAGCCTCCAATAGTGAGAAGTCAAACTCTGTAAAAGACCGAATCAAAACCAAATTGCTAGAAAGAGCTGATATCTTACTCCAAACTGCCCAAGACAATGGTTATGGCCTTGCCAATCAGCGGTTTATTTGGGGATCGAACAAAATGGTTGCCGAGGAAGGGATTACCCTCGCGTATGCTTACAAGCTTACGGGAAATTCAGCTTATCGAGAGGCGGCCTTTGCTCAGTTAGACTATCTCCTGGGGCGTAATCCCTTTAATCAAACTTTTATCACGGGTGTAGGAACTCACCCAGTGCAGCATATCAACCATCTCTTTGCTCGCGCCCGTAATCTATTGATTCCTGGGTTAGTGGTAGGCGGTCCCAATAGTGATGCTCAAGATGAGATTGCGCCAAAAGGTCAAGGAATTCTCAGTTATGTGGATAGTGCTGAATCCTATGCCACGAATGAATACGCGATCGATTACAACGCATCAATTGTAGGGCTTATCACATTGCTATATTCCCTGGAGTAATGGAGTTTTAATCCTTGGCAAAACTTTTGATTGTGGACGATGATATGACAACTCGCACTTTCCTGAGTCTAGCTATGCAGCGAGATGGCCATCAGATTATGGAGGCTTGGACAGGGGAAGACTGCCTTGCACTGGCGCAGCAAGAGAGCCAAGATATGATTCTCCTGGATGCACAAATGCCGGGTATGGATGGCTTCACTTGCTGCGCCGAGCTAAGGGCGATTATGCGAGATCAGTGCCCGCCTGTGATTATGATTACTGGACTCGCAGATCAAGCATCCGTTGACCGAGCTTTTTCAGTAGGCGCCATTGACTACGCCACGAAGCCCATTCACATGGCAGTGCTAAGGCAACGCGTGCGACAAGTGCTTCGGGAACGGGAACTGATGCATCAGCTAGCAACCATCAATCAACAGTTGGCGGCCGCCAACCGAGAACTACAACATCTCACCCGTATCGACAGTCTGACCCAGATTGCCAACCGTCGGTGTTTTGAAGAAATACTGGCAAAAGAATGGGGGCGTTTAGCGCGTCAGCAGCGATCGTTGGGCGTTATTCTCTGTGATGTTGATTTCTTCAAACAGTACAACGATTTATACGGTCATTTGGCAGGCGATCGCTGCCTAAAGGACATCAGCGAATTATTGCGGCTGAGCATTCTACGTTCTGCTGATTTGGTCGCCCGTTATGGGGGCGAAGAGTTCATTATCTTGTTACCTGAGACAGACGCCGCTGGCACAATGTGCGTAGCAGAGCGCATTCACACAAAAATTAGAAATGCAGCCATTCCGCACGCTGGATCTAAAGCTGCAGCTATTGTCACCTTGAGTATCGGGGTAGCTTGTACAGCGCCTGAGATGACTGAACATCCTAAACATCTCTTGGATATCGCCGATCGCGCTCTCTATGATGCAAAAGCAAAAGGACGTAATCAAACAGTGATGAGGCCATATCAGTCCAGTGCAGTTTGAATCGCTTCACTAACACGAGCACTTGTTATATCGTCTGCCCTTGCCATGCTCTCTCACTTAATCCCTATACAGATCGGATGACAAGGGTGGGCATATTAATAGAGCTAAATTTTATCTTGCATATACACCTATTGGCTCCTTTCCACTATAGGTTCGTCCATGCTAAGCCTGCCCAAAAAACTGCTCAGTCCGTTCAAAGCGCGTCTTTCCCGACATATTGCCCTGTGGGTCTTTGGCAGTATCGTTGTGATCGAAGCCCTGATTGTCATCCCATCCTGGCAAAAGAAGGAGAAGGACTTACTGAAGCAACTCGAAGATACTGGCCTTGTCTCCGTATATCCTTGGGCTAGCATTAACGCTGCGGGACTCGATAACCAAACTCTAACGGCAGTCGAAGAAAATATTGCCTTAGCGCCCCTGGTAAAAGGCGCTGTTCTCTACAGCACTGATGGTCAAATCCTCAGTCGGATAGGAGAATCCCCCGCCCTAAGTTTCGACGAGACAGATCCGACTGCGCCTATGCGCCAGCGCAGCGTCGACCGCCAACGATACGACATTGTCTGGCCTGCTAGTGTCATGGGGGACGACTTTGTGGCGATCGTCAGACTTGATTCTTCCGCCATCCAGGCTGAGGTGGTGGATTACTTTTGGCGCATGCTATTTTTCGTGCTAATTATTTGTCTATTTGTAACAGTAGCAACCATGTTGGCTCTGGGATCATCAGTCATCCAACCCATTTTGCGCCTCCGGGATGATCTGCTCCTAGCTGCCGAACAAGATATAGAGGCGGAACGGCAGACCGCAAATTTTTATTCTCTTTCTGTTCACCGTCGCGATGAACTTGGGGAGGTAATGACTGCCTTCAACGCCATGCTGCAGTGCGTATCAGAGAATGTCGCTCGGTTGAAAGATCAGGAAATCCGCATGTTGGAGCAGCGAGAACAGGAAATAGCCATTGCCAGAGATGAAGCTCTTGCCGCCGCCCAGGCTAAAAGTGACTTCCTCGCCAACATGAGTCATGAGATTCGGACTCCAATGAATGGCGTCATCGGCATGGCTGGATTGTTACTCGATACTGATCTCACCCATCAGCAACGTAACTTCTCAGAAACAATTTGGAACTGCGGTAATTCCTTATTAACCATCATTAACGACATCCTCGACTTTTCCAAAATTGAGTCGGGTAAACTTGACATGGAAGAATGTCCCTTCGAGCTACGCACCTGCATCGAAGAGGCTCTGGATTTGCTGGCGACTAAGGCGACTGAGAAAAAACTAGAACTCGCTTACATCGCTGATCCCGCCATTCCAAATCGGTTGGTGGGAGACGTCACCCGGCTGCGGCAGATTTTAGTCAACTTGATCGGCAATGCGGTTAAGTTTACCCACAAAGGAGAAGTGGTTGTCAAAGTACGCGCCGCTCCTCAGGATCCTCCGCTAGAGAAAAATGCGGCGCAGACAACAGAGAAACAATACGTCAACATTCACTTCGACGTGCAGGATACGGGGATTGGCATTCCCGCCGACAAAATGGACCGCCTGTTTGCGTCCTTTAGTCAGGTAGACTCTTCCACCGCTCGTCAATATGGCGGTACGGGGCTGGGACTGGCTATCAGCAAGCGGCTCTGTGAAATGATGGGAGGGACTATGAACGTGACCAGCACAGTTGGAGTGGGCTCTTGCTTCTCTTTTTCCATCGTGGCGGAGACATTACCAGCGCTAGAAACTGAAACCCTGA
>JAKSDM010001313.1 GCA_022360135.1 Pseudanabaenales cyanobacterium
AGCAAATCGAAGAGATTTACGACAAACTGCTGAGCCAAAAAGGGCTCTCTGTTAACGCTTTACAAGAATCCAGCCTCAATTAGTCTCCATGTCAACCCAAACCATTCTGGTTACCGGAGCCACCGGCTTTATCGGCAGCCACCTGTTGCCCGCCCTCCAAAACACAGGCTGCCCCATCACCGTTGCTCTACGAAACCACTTTCACCACGCACCTGATACTACTCTTCAGACTGTCAAAGTGGGCGACATTCACGGCGCGACCGATTGGCAACCCGCCCTAAAAAATATCCACACCGTTATCCACCTCGCCGCCCGCGCCCACCAAATTCACGACACCGCCGCCGATCCAGAAAAAGCCTTCTGGGAAGTCAACACCGCAGGCGCCGCCAATCTCGTCAAACAAAGCATCGATGCAGGCGTCCAACACTTTGTCTTCATCAGCTCCATTGGGGCCATGGCGACCCTGAGTCCCCAGATACTCACCGAAGCCTCCCCCTGTCATCCCGATACCCCCTACGGCCACAGCAAACTCGCCGCCGAACAAGCTCTGATTGAACTGGCTCAAAATAGCCCCATGACCTGGACCATCCTCCGTCCCACCCTGGTCTACGGCTCTGGCAACCCCGGTAACATGGAACGACTGATGAAACTCATCAAAACAGGTTTACCTCTCCCCTTTGGAGCCATCCAAAATCGCCGCAGCTTTCTCTACGTCGGCAACCTCGTCGATATTATTTTGAGAACCCTCACCCACCCCAAAGCCCAAAATCAAACCTTCATTTGCAGCGACGGGCAAGACCTTTCAACCCCAGAGCTGATCCAACTCATCTGTCGATGCACTGAACAACCCTGTCGGCTAATCCCGATTCCGCTGCCGTTGCTAAGACTGAGCGGGAAACTTGGCGACGCAGCTCAACAGCTCTCCGGGCGCTCCCTCAGCCTCAACTCCGAAACCCTGGAGCGCTTAACCGGCTCCCTCGCTGTAGACATCAATAAACTGCAAAATCAACTCAACTGGCAGCCCCCCTATGCCATCGAAGTCGGGCTCAAAACCTTGTTTGACTAGCCGGAGAAAATATTTTGGATTTTAGATTTTGGATTTTGGATTGAGAAGCTCATGTTGACAGGTGATTTCAGTACATTGCGCTAGCGGCTGAAAGCCCCCTAAATCTCCCAACTTTGGAGGTCTTTGAGTTCATGCTCCCCCAACTTTGGGGGCTGGGGGGCCTGAAAGACTCCCAGAATTAGCTGACATTTCTAAATGTTAAATTCGCCAGCAGCATCCAGGGAGAAGGGTTGGGGATGAGGACGGTTCATCCCGGCATTCAGCAACGCCCTCTCTGGGAAGTCACTTATGGGTTCAACTACAATGGGCTAAAACTCACGTCTGCCCTTGAAAACCGATACCCTCTTCTACCGCCTATTTCAAACCCACCCTCAGCTGCTCTTCGATTTACTGGAGATAGAACTCCCAGTCGCTAGCGCCTATCGGTTTCAATCCGTTGAACTCAAGCAAACCGCCTTTCGCCTAGACGGCGTCTTTACCCCACCCCTCAACTCCCCCACAGCGCCACTATTCTTCGTTGAAGTCCAGTTCCAGCCCGACCCCACCTTCTATCATCGCTTCTTCTCAGAAATCTTTCTCTATCTGCGCCAGTTCAACCCGCCCAACCCCTGGCAAGCCGTCGTGATTTACCCCACACGCACCGTCGATACCGCCAAAGTTCTCCATCATACCGTCTTGCTGGACAGCCCCCAGGTAAACCGCCTCTATCTAGACGAACTCAATAGCCCCGAACCCATCCCCCTGAGCCTGCGTCTGGTTCAGTTAATAGTAGCTCCGGTCTCTGAGGCGCCTGCATTAGCCAGTCAACTGGTGAGCCAGACTCTGCAAGAGATGAGCGATCGGACCAAACAACTTGAACTATTGGATTTGTTAGAAACTATCCTGGTGTATAAGCTACCCACCTTAAGTCGGGAGGAAATTCAGCGCATGATCGGTTTACCTGACGTTGACCTGAAGCAAACTCGCTTCTATCAAGATGTCTTTACTGAAGGCCGACAGGAAGGTCGTCAAGAAGGCCGACTGGAAGGCCGCCAAGAAGGTCGCCAAGAAGGTCGTCAAGAAGGTCGCCAAGAAGGTCGCCAAGAAGGTCGACAGGAAGAAGCTATTTCTATAGTCTTACGGCTCTTACACCGACGATTGGGGAACTTAAACGCAGATCTAGAATCTCGCCTGCAAACCTTGACCCTGCCGCAGGTTGAAGCCTTAGCTGACACCCTATTCGATTTCACAACGATCAGCGACCTGGAAGCGTGGTTAACCCAGCAGGCTGCAACCGAGCCAGAAGACGATAGCCATTAGCTAACAGAATAATCTGTAAACTTACGCATAAAAGGCGATTGGAAACCAATAACAATATCTGTTTTGGGAACCCCTAATTCGACTAACTCTTGTGCTAGGTCATCCTCAGTACCATTCCATTGAATCCAAATTTTTCCATCTTTGATATCGATATGAACGGTACAGCTATGTACCCAGCGCTGAGCGCGCCAACCAACATGCACAATCTGATAATGATCCCGTACCGTATCAAATACGGTCTGGATTTCAACCTCTCCATGAGAAGGCTGATATTCGACATAGCGGCTGAGCAAATTCTGAATGAATTGGCGATATTGCTCTAGTTTATCCATAAGACGATAACCTCCTCTTCTGGATCGTAGACTAATAGCTTTACTTTAAAGTCTTCAACTTGTGTTTTCGGAATCGGTAACTGAAAAAATGTTTAGTAGGCGCTTATCGGTATAGCCAGATAAAGTTCTCGCTCAGGTGAATCAATTCTCAAAACTGCACGATAGTTTAAAAACTGTCCCAGAGCAGTATGAAATGTAGAAATTGCAGAAGTCCCTTCTAAGAAACTCTTGACTTCAACCGCTATAGATTGCCCTTCCCGCTCAGCAGCAATGAGTCGCTCGGCGGCAAGATCGATAGAAACATCAATTCCACCGACTTCTAATCGGAGTGGGTCAGCCATAATAGTCCAACCATCTTTTTGCAAGGCTGTTTTGACAGTTTGATGAAAAATATCACGGGCTGACATATTTAACTGAGAGAGTTCGCTTAGATAGCTTTTACAAGCTTAAGCGACTAGTCAACCAGTTAGCCAGACTCTGCAAGAGATGAGCGATCGGGGCCAAACAACCTGAACTATTGGATTTGTTAGAAACTATCATGGTATATAGCAGTTTTCAATTGCCTTGACTACACCCCATACCCTCTGGTTGACTGACAAATCTTCCCTGTGTAGATACTGTGTTGGAGACTAAAATGCAAGAGCTAAATCTGGTGTTTTTTAAGCGTCAACTTTAGCCACTCCAGCAGGCATTAATCTAGCCGGGTCATAAGGGCGGCCTGACTTGAGCACACCATAGATGACCCGAATTAGCTTATGCATGACAGCGCCAACCACTTGCATCTTGTTTTTGCCAGACTGCATTAACCGTTCCCGAAATGCTTGGATCTCTGGACAATGGCGAATAGACGTCAGTGCAGGAAAATAAAGCGCCTTACGCAATCTCGGATTGCCAATCTTGCACAAACGAGTCTGACCATTGACAGAACTGCCGGATTTAAATTCTCGTGGGGTTAATCCAGCAAAAGCCGCTAACTGACGAGCCGAGTCAAATAACTCTATCGAACCAATTTCAGCCAAGACAATCGCTGCTGTTTTCTCCCCAATGCCTGCAATCGAGACCAACAAAGTCTGTTGTTGAGCCAAACTCTCATGGGCCTTGATATGCTTCTGTAAACGCTTTTTTAGCGATTCTATCTGGGTCTCTAAAAACTCAATATGGGCCTCGATATCTTCCCTGAATTCATCCACTTCTTCAAGCTCAAGTCGATTCTTCTCCTGAGTGATCATTTTCTCAAGCGCCTCCAGACGACGAGAGAATTCTTGCAACTTCGCCACCTCGACTGAAGAAGGGCGCCATAGACTGGGGTTGAGGTCCCGGCAAAATCGAGCAATTAATCCGGCATCGGCCTGGTCATTTTTGGTCCGACTCAGTTGACTTTTGGCATACCCTTTAATCCGAGCCGGATTGACGATACTGACTTGATGTTCGTGATTATACAAATAGCTCGCTAGGGCATGACCATATATGTTAGTTGCTTCCAAGCAGCCATGCACTCGCTCAATCCCTTGAGCTTTAAGCCATTGATTCAACTGCTCAAAGCCTGCTGGGGTATTGGCGAATTTAGTCGTCTTAGTCCGTTTTTTGCCTTTGAGCAGAGCGACATCAAAGGTCTCTTTACTGATATCGATGCCCAGGGGCACATAGGTTGATGCACTCATACGCTAATTCCAGATGGGCCATATATGGCTACTCATACAAGCGCTATCCTTGTAAAATCCGAGTTCTACCGTGATGGGTAAGCTCGGTATACTGTCCAGTCTGCTCGGAGTAACCCGGTGAAATCTAGGGGAGGCTCTAAAGTTCTACGAAGCAAGTTTGTGAGCTTGAGGTTGGGTCCTGAGTCACTCCCCGGCAAGGTATACTTCCAAAATAAACTTTAGTGGTACACCTCTTACATACAAGGTTGGGTTGAGCGTGCGAAACCCAACGCCTGCATGGGTTTCGCTTTGCTAACCCGCCTACGAATTTTCAGAGATTTCAGGAGTTCTGTCAGTCAATCAGGTCTTGACCTCTATGACCCATCCCCGGAAAATTTACGGGCGGTTCATCCCGGCATTCAGCAACGCCCCCTCTGGGAAGTCACTTATGGGGTCAACTACAATTTCTAAAACTCCCGACTGCCCTTGAAAACCGATACCCTCTTCTACCGCCTATTTCAAACTCGCCCTCAATTGCTATTCGATTTACTGGAGATAGAACTCCCAGTCGCTAGCGCCTATCGGTTTCAATCTATTGAACTCAAGCAAACCGCCTTTCGCCTAGATGGCGTCTTCATCCCACCCCTCAACTCCCCCACTGCGCCACTATTCTTCGTCGAAGTCCAGTTCCAGCCCGACCTCACCTTCTACCATCGCTTCTTCTCAGAAATCTTTCTCTATCTGCGCCAGTTCAACCCGCCTAACCCCTGGCAAGCCGTCGTGATTTACCCCACACGCACCGTCGATACCGCCAAAATTCTCCATCATGCCGTCTTACTGGACAGTCCCCAGGTAAACCGCCTCTACCTAGACGAACTCAATAG
>JAKSDM010001447.1 GCA_022360135.1 Pseudanabaenales cyanobacterium
AGTGGAGCGAGGCGGAATCGAAACATCTCAGACTTTAGCGGGAGAAATGACCTCAACCAGACCATCCTTTACCCAAAAGCTAATTTTCGGTTGCAAACCCCGCAACTGCATCAACTTGTCGAAGCAATCCCCCCCGTCATACACTTTTGGGGATGACAATTGAGTAATCAGATACTATTTTCAAGGGGGTCAGCCGAACCTGGAAAACCGCATAACGTCGTTGACCCCCTTGAGTCACTTGCTAGGCAAGCTTTTCAGCCTTGTCAGAGCAGGCATTGTTGAGAGGCATTCTCAATTATTTGGCTCTCATACAGACCCCCTTGAAAATGGGCGCCTGAAAGTCTTGCTCTGAGAGAACTCTAGATCGGCAGGGTTTCAAATTCACTCCCCCGCAAGGGGACGGAAACATTTCAATCCATCAAACTCTCTCCCGCGCCCCCTAGGTTTCAAATTCACTCCCCCGCAAGGGGACGGAAACATACCCTAACTGCGCACATAAACCATATTTCCTCTTGTTTCAAATTCACTCCCCCGCAAGGGGACGGAAACATGCCTAACTTCACCACTACGCCCCAAAATCCCAATCTTGTTTCAAATTCACTCCACCCGCAAGGGGACGGAAACTCGTCAATCAGGATACTGACTATTTCGAATCCAAAAGTTTTAAATTCACTCCCCCCGCAAGGGGACGGAAACTTGCAGTCCCAATTGTTCCACTATGTAAGCGTAGATCGTTTTAAATTCACTCCCCCCGCAAGGGGCTACCGTGTACACAGATCTCGATTCCGATTGCGAATTCGCCGTTCTGCCCCCCCTAACCCCCCACTTCTGATGGTGCTGGCGAATTTAATACTTGGAAATATTGACACCGAAGTGGGGGTTTTTTGAGGCCCCCCAGCCCCCAAATTTGGGGGAGTATGAACTCAAAGTCCCCCAGAATTGGGGGATTTAGGGGGCCTTAAGCCATTCTCACGATGTTACGAAATAATTCGCCAGCAGTATCAGAATTGGGGGATTTAGAGGGCTGAAATGACTTCGGCTCCGACTTGTGTGTACACGGTAGCTCTGAGGGAGAGGGACTTTGAATCTAGCTCCATATGGCCTGAGGGGCAATGGATTGCGCCAATGAAAATCCCCAAAACGGGGTGGGTTTGGGAATGGACAATCTCTCACATCTCATTCTCAATCGTTGAGTTCAATTGAAGGATACGTCTTATGAGCACTAAACTGGGCCCGAAATCCGATCTCTTTACCCCCATTCAGCTCGGCCCTTACACCCTCCCCAACCGGATTGTGATGGCGCCGTTAACCCGCAATCGAGCCGGTCGGGGAAATGTCCCAGGCCCTTTAAATGCAACTTACTATCGGCAGCGGGCGTCGGCTGGTTTAATCATTACCGAGGCCAGTCAGGTGTCGCCCCAGGGCGTTGGCTATCCTTCCACGCCGGGGATTCACTCGGCGGAACAGGTGGCTGGCTGGCGACTGGTGACAGATGCGGTGCATGAGCAGGGAGGCCGAATTTTTCTGCAGCTATGGCATGTGGGACGTATCTCCCATCCATCACTCCAGCCTGGGGGGGCGCTGCCGGTATCGTCGAGTGCGATCGCCCCTGACGGTAACGCCATGACCTACGAGGGACTGCAACCCTTTGTCACCCCTCACGCTCTGAAAACCCAGGAGATCCCGGGCATTGTTGAACAGTTCCGGCAGGGCGCTCAAAAGGCATTGGAGGCTGGATTCGATGGGGTTGAAATTCACGGCGCTAACGGCTATCTGCTGGATCAGTTTCTTCGGGATGGTGTCAATCAGCGAACAGACTCATACGGCGGTTCAATTGAGAATCGGGCGCGCCTTCACCTGGAGGTGACAGACGCCGTTGTTAATGTATGGGGTGCAGACCGGGTTGGGATACGCCTTTCCCCCAGCAACACCTTTAACAGTATGTCTGACTCGAATCCCAAAGCCACTTTCGGCTATTTGGTGGATGCCCTCAATCAGTTTGATCTGGCCTATCTCCATTTGCTGGACCCGACGGAAGCCGATATCCGGTACGGCGGAACAGCCGTCCCCTCCGCCTATTTACGGCCAATTTTCAAAGGCGCTCTGATGGTCAATAACGGCTACGATCGCGAAACGGG
>JAKSDM010000887.1 GCA_022360135.1 Pseudanabaenales cyanobacterium
CAGACCAACATGCCTACCGATAGCCAAAACATTAGGCTAAGGGGAACCAAGCTCTCATCACCTGATCTTTCCACCAACACAACATGAATGACAGCTAAAGCTGAACCAATGGTAAGCAGTAAGAAGAAGGGTAAACGTCGCTCAACTGCACCACTTTCTAGGGTTTTTAATTGCATAAACCGTACTCTTAGATCACAAAATTTCGGCATCACCACTTGAGAAATCTGTACTGCCTGCGTAAAACCAGTCGCTTGTACAGACATCCTTAAAGAACCTGACAATCCCTGGCGACAGTGATGATTGGAATACTTGCACAATAAGGCGTCTCAAGTTGGCGCATCAACAGAATTCCGTGAATTACACGAGATCTTCACCGTACATCAGTAAATTCACTTATTTATTTGTATTTATTTTTATATTTAATTTTTGCGCGTCATCTGAGATGAGGTGATATAAATAACTGCTTGCACTTGAGGTGAAAGTCATCAGCTGATGCTGTTGTTCAACCCTATTTGACCCAGCTCGCATTCTGCAAAGGAGTAAAATCCGGATTATCAGGATTATTTTGGATTGTCATCGGCTTTTATTAGGAATTTCAGGGGAACCTGAAAACTATACAAGAAATCGTTTGATCTTTTGCCTGAGCTTTACATATTCGCAATCTAGGCATGTTAGAAATAATACTGTAATGCATACGCGTATTCACTGCCGTATATGCATGCAATCTGTGTAAAAAATACGGAGCTTCTAAAATGCTAAAAAACACTCTGCTTGCTGCTGGCGCCGCGATCGCTGTGATTGCTTCTGTTTCCCTGCCTGCTGCAGCGACTGGTGGTCTACCTGTGTCATCTCCTGATCCTCAGGGCGTACCTGAGCCCACAACAGTTCTAGGCAGCCTTGCCATTGGCGGCGGCCTCATAGCTAAAAAAATTGCCGGCTCGAAGCAGGCTGAAAAGTAAAAATTCAGTCGAAGTCTCTCGATGCGTGGGTTGAAAGTCATTTTTGAACTCACACTGTTTATGGAGAGATCAAAGCAATTGGTCTCTCCCTGCCGATAACCCCAATGGTAGGTCATCGTCCTTGGATGTGATTTGTCAGTCGCAGAGATATTTGTAAGCTGGGATAGGCTGAGATGTTGTGAGAAATGCCTTTAGCAAAACTGGTTATCCTAATGATTGTTTGGGTATAAGTTTCTTCGTTTTACCCCTTTCAGATTCTCTCTTTAGAGAGAGCTAAATCTTTGGCAAGGTGTTAGGAAATAGCGCTATTAGATAATAACTCACTGTCGCATTCTCAATCAACCGAGTATAAACTTAAGCTGAGATAGTCTTTAAGCATTGACGCAATAGACTGCGATCGCACTGCCTTGTTTACCCCTTAAAAGATGAAGCCAAGGCGCCTCCATTAACTAGTTTTTCTGCTGGCAACGATGTTGACTGCCACAGAGCAATTCTTGGCTGACTGTTCTGCTGTTGGCGAATCAGAATTTTCTATCTTTGGTTAACAGAAATCAGGAAATTGGTTGGATTCCGGCTGTCCCTTCCAAAGACGAATCTTAGGTTTTGTGTCACGTAAATAAACAAAAGGACTCTGAAGAATGAGCAATTTTCTCCAAAGTTTGGGGCATCTTCTGCCGAATCAAGTAACGCTTAGCGCAGTGCTTCCCAACCTCTCAGCTGGTGGATCTGGAGTTGGGGATCCTAGCTATTTTGATCTGAACATTACAGATTCTAGCGGTATATTAAATGGGTCCTTTGACGCCTTTTGTATCGATACAGACCGTCCTTTAGGGTTTAATGGATTTGACCTCGACAATGATGGCGTTTATAACGAAACCCGCATTCCCGTTCCAACTCTCGGTGGAGGTCGCTTTGATGAAGGCAACCCTCAACCTTTTTCAGCAACTGTTTACTCCAGCTACGACTCCACCATTCTCGCTGACGGTCTAGGGGGACTGATTGAAAAACCTGAGAATCTCGACTTAGTTAACTGGATTCTCAATAATACGAATGGACTGCTGGCGGGTTACACCACTGGTGAGATTCAGATGGCAATCTGGGAACTGATGGACAACACTCCTCCTAGCAGTAATGATGTAATTGGCCTCAATGCGTTTTTTGGCGGATTTGACCGCGCCAATGTTGACGCCATTAAAGCGGTGGCTCAGGTCAATGGAGAGGGATTTGTTCCCCAAGCAGGCGAGAAAGTCGCGATCATTCTCGTGCCAGACGGCAACGATGGCGCTGTTGATGGTGCTCCGGACGGTCAGATTATCATCACTGCTGTTGAACTGGCTCGGCTAGGAGATACTGTTTTTGAAGACCTGGATGCGGATGGGATCCAAGATGCTGGTGAAGTCGGTATTGCAGGCGCTAGGGTTAATCTTTTAGCTGATGTGGATGGCGATGGCGTCATTGAAGCAAACGAGATTGTAGACACCACCACCACCGATGCTAACGGTCAGTATCACTTCACCGTACTTCCGGGTGAGTATAAGGTGCAGTTCGAAACGCCTGACGGTTTCGATATGGCAAGTCCGGTCAATCAGGGCAGCGACGATACGATTGATTCTAATGGGCCTGTATCCGATGTGGTCTCTCTAGACCCCGGTGAGATTGACTCCTCCATTGATGCCGGTTTCTTCAAGAAAGCGGGTCTGGGTGATTTCGTTTTCAACGATGCTGATGGCGACGGCGTTCAAGATGCTGGTGAGAATGGTATAGCTGGGGTTTTGGTGAAGTTGCAGAATCCGGATGGCTCTGCCGTTGTGGATGGCAATGGCGACCCCATTACCACGACTACCGACGCCAATGGCTATTACGCTTTTAACGGTCTGAATCCGGGCGAATACAAAGTGATGTTTGTGGCTCCGGACGGGTTTGACTTCACCACCGCCAACGCGGGTAGTGATGACGCTCTCGATTCTGATGCAAACCCTGCCAACGGTATGACTCAAACTGTCACCCTCACCTCTGGCGAGTTCGACGGCTCCTTGGATGCAGGTTTGGTATTACAACGCTCAAGTTTGGGCGATCGCGTTTGGTACGACACTGACCGGGACGGTATTCAAGATGCTGACGAGCAAGGCGTACAAGGCGTCAAGGTGACGCTGACTGGCGGCGGCGCAGACGGCGTCATCGGTACTAGCGATGACACCACCGCCACCACGACTACCGATGCCAACGGTCATTACAAATTCGAAAATCTGAATTCTGGTGAAGAATACAAAGTCACCTTCTCCCACTTACCGAATGGATATGAATTCACAACGCCTAATGTAGGTAGCAACGACGCGGTTGATTCCGATGTAATCCCCAGCTCCACCCTGGTTAAGGAATCCATTTTCATTGCCAATGCTGGCTTTGAAGCGGATAACCTTCCCTACAATAGTAATCACACAGTCGGCCACATTTCAGGTTGGGACGTCAATAGCCCCAGAGCAGGGGCCTGGAACGTACATCCGTATTCTTATTCGGGAGAAGCGCCAGAGGG
>JAKSDM010001587.1 GCA_022360135.1 Pseudanabaenales cyanobacterium
ATTTCAGCCCGCAACAATACCAGACTAGAGAGCACTGGAATGAGACCTGTCAAGGCTGGTTTCAAAAAGTCCCCGAACCGTTTGATCAAGCCCGAGAGATTGATTGGACGCCGATTTGGTCTTTAACCCACCAGGACTTTAAGTATCTGCCAACGGCGTACTGCTATTACGGCTATCGCCCCCCCTATAAACCCGACTGTTGGGCCGATTCTAATGGGTGTGCAGCGGGTAATACGCTGGAAGAAGCCATTTTGCAAGGGTTTATGGAGTTAGTCGAGCGAGATGGTGTGGCGTTATGGTGGTATAACGCTCTGCGGAAACCCGCAGTCGATTTAGAGAGTTTCGACGAGCCTTATTTTCAAAGCCTGAGACAATATTATCAAACGATTAATCGGGACATCTGGGTGTTAGATATTACCAGCGATCTGAATATTCCGGTATTTGCAGCCATTAGTCGGAGACGCGATCGCCAGGTAGAAGATATTGTTTTGGGCTATGGGGCTCATTTTGACGCCAAGGTTGCGATCGGTCGAGCCTTGACTGAAGTGAACCAAATTTTACCCAACGTTTTAATGGCAAAGGCGGATGGCGACACCCAATATCCCTCATCGGCCGATCGCTTGGCGATCGATTGGTGGCGAACAGCGACTGTGGCTAATCGACCTTATTTAGCCCCTGACGATCAGGTGGCGGCTAAAGTCAGGGGCGATTATGCCGAAATAACGAGTGACGATTTATTCGAAGATGTCAAGCTCTGTCAACAAATCGTTGAGAATAACGGCATGGAGATGCTCGTTCTAGACCAAACGCGCCCTGATATTGGCCTGAGGGTGGCTAAGGTCGTCGTTCCAGGGATGCGCCACATGTGGAAAAGGTTAGGTCCAGGACGGCTTTATCAGGTTCCAGTGAAAATGGGGTGGTTGCATGAACCCCCGGCGGAAGAACAGCTCAATCCTTTTCCAATGTGGATGTGAGCCTGTTTTTGTAGAACGGAATATCAGGGCTTTCAGCGATTTATAAACGCTTATTTCAGTGCCATTCATCTATGGTTAGTCGTGATGACACTTTCAAACACTACGACTGCCAAATAATCTGATAACGCTAATATTTTCTACTACCCCGATCACCCAATCGAATCCCCCCCATCCTCCCCATCTCCCCCATCTCCCCCATCTCCCCCTCTCCCTCATCTCCCCCTCTCCCTCATCCTTCCCTACTCCCCTCCCTCACAATCCGAATACCCTCCCAAGCAGGCATCTCCCCTGTGCGTCTAGCTTCTATCAAAACAAAAAAGGCGAATACCCTGAGAATTTCCTGAGCATTTTGTTCATATTCACGACCGTGTGATTGACAGTTTAGCCTGGTAAGGTTTTGAGCCCGCAGGATCTTCCAATCCATCGAGGCGTTTAGGTAAATTTCTGAAAGCAAAAGCCAAATATTGGCAACCATGAGTAAATAGGCGCGAATTCTTTCAAATTCAAGTTCACAACCACGGTCCAAGACATTGGTAAGGTTAAGGTCGCGATCGTGGCGGCCATAGTCACGGTTACGGTCACGGTCAAGCGCGCTGGCAAGGTCAAGATCAAGGGCGCTGGCATGTTCAAGGACGCGGATGAGGCTGCCAGCAAGAACGCAGACACGGGCCTGGTCAAGAACATGGTCAAGGACATGGTCAAGGGCGCGGGCCTGGTCAAGAACGTAAACATGAGCATGTTCAAGAGCATGGATACGAGCAAGGGCGCGGATACGAGCATATTCAACGTCAAGGTCAACATCAAGGGCCTGAGCATGGTTGAGGGCGTGACTGAGAATTACTCTGAAATTTTCTTGCCATATTGACCATTGCTGAGATGCAATGCCAATCATTATCGTCTGTGTTCCATTACCCCCCCAATAGCCAGCCTGCTTGTGAGCCAGGGGATAGCCCTCTGCTTCCTTGACACTCGGCAATCTCACTTTGAAATCACCGACAAAGACAGGGGTATCCCGTTCGACAAAGGTGTCGCCCAGGAAATTGCTAGATTGGGTGAGCCAAGCGCAAAATTCTACCGCATCACTCGTCCTTACTCCAGTAATCGGCTTTTGGGCGTCTCCTGGTTGAAAGCGAACATCACTCCAATGATCCGGCTGGCGGTTTTCACTCGCTTGCCGTTTCTGATCGATAAACAGCTGATACTCAGCGCAGGTGATCAGGCTGGTGTCGATTTCCAGTCGGTCATCTATGCGCAGCAGTTTGTTCAGTCGTCGAGTCAGTTTGACTTCAGCCGCCAGTTTGAAAACATCAGGCTCGGTCGATTCTAGCCCCCGTTCCAGGGTCTCTTCCAGTTGCTTGCGAATGTCAGCCTGGACGCTGAGCCCTTCTTCTAAGCAGTCATAGGCGAGGCTGAGGGCGCTAACAGTCGGTTTTTCTAGGGCGGCCCAGATCAGATTGCTAGCGTCGCTTTGGGCGGCGTAGAGGCGGATAGTTTCGTCCCACCAGGCGTCGTCGATATTGCGGGTGAGGATAAATTCCTGGTTGCGTTCTTTAATTTCGACCGCAGCCAGGTATTCCTGAAAGCTTTTGTGGGCAAATTTGTAGACCCCTTCTTGCTGCTCGATCAGCAGACCGCTAACGTTTTCGATATGCTTGACGAATTGTTCGGGCTCGGCTTCACCGCCGGAGACGGTGTCCAGCTTTTCGCAGATCAGCAGCATGCCAGTGACGGTCTTGAACTCCAGCGTTTTTTTGGTCATGCGGTTGAGGGCCAGCTTTTGCAGCACCGATTTCTTCTGGGCTGCGGTCAATTTGTTTGGCATGCCTTTGGCTTCCTGGCGGCGGCCCAAAAGCACATCGCAGATTTCGGCGTAGAGTTCTACCCGACGCCCGGGCAATGCTCCCCGGTAGCAATGTACGGTGGCGATCATGGTCAACAGCAGCGGATTAAGCGCCATTGAGGCCAGAGATGGCGTCTCCTTGATGCGTCGGATCAAGTCATTGGCTTGGGATTGGGCCACCTGCCGCACACCGGGATCTGCTTTACCCAGCCGCCGCATAATTTCGTTCTGCAAATACCAATTGCCGATGAACTGTTCCATCTGCAGCAGGCTTAAAGGCTGCACCTCCAGCACCGTCTTGACTTCGTTCAGGGGGGCGCTGCGATAACCAAAGGGGCGGGAGGTGAGCAGAAATGGGGTTTTGGGGTAAGCTTTCATCTGCTGATCGACCCACCGGCTGACCTGCTGCCGACAGGCGGCGTCCGCCACCTCATCCAAGCCGTCTAGGATGACCAGGCACTTGCCTTGACGCAGTCGGTGGGCGAACCAGTTGGGGGGTGGGTTGAGGGTTTGGAGGGCGTCTTGCTGCTGAATCAAGCTGACTAAATCAATTTCCGCCGCCGTTACAATCTCCTCCCAAATGTCTCGCAAATACAGCAGCACCGGAATCAGAGCCGGGGCTTGGCGGCGCTGTTGGCGGTGTTTATTTTGGGCGTAGGTGAGGGCGATATGCTCCTGCATTGTCGTCTTGCCAGACCCGGGCGGACCCAGCACTACGATGCGCTGAAACGCTGGTTGACTGTTGAGTCTGGCAATAAAATCCCAGATGCCCAGGCTATCTTTCTCCGCTTTCGCCGCCTGAAGCATCGCGGACGTAATCTGGTTCATACTCTCAGGCGCGACTCGCAGCGGCACAAAGACTTTTTCTAAATCCAGGGCAAAGGGGCCTTTGGTTTTTAAGCCCTGGGTGCGAAAGTCTCGATAGGTATAGATCAGGCTCTGGTAATACTTGCCCTGGAAGTTAGCCGTAGCCCGCCACCAAAGTCTGACCAGCGCATTTTCAAAATTGCTTGCCAGCCACTCAAACAGCTTATCTAGCCTAGGATTGAGTTTGTCGAAGAAGCGAATTAGAAGGGC